>JBEGRA010000025.1:0-6097 GCA_041180705.1 Pseudomonadota bacterium
CATTCACGGGCGTGAAATTTTTCCCGTCGAAATCCCCCACGAAGTACTGCGTGGCAGAACCCCCGTTGGGGCCACCGGGGTTCAGCGACACCAGCAACACCCAGCGGGTCTTGCCTTCGAACGTAATGGGGAACAAATCCGGGCATTCCCATACGCCACCATGCGCTCCGAGCGCGACCCCGAAGTCGCTCTCCTTGCGCCACTCCTTCAGGTTGGCGGAAGAAAAGAACGTGATGCGGTCCTTGGTGGCCAGACTCATCACCCAGCGCCCACTGGGCCCGTGACGAAACACCTTGGGGTCACGGAAGTCTCGCGTACCCGGCGATGGCAGCACCGGATTGCCCGCGTACTTGGTCCAGGTGGTACCGCCGTCCAGGCTGTACGCCAAGCTCTGGCTTTCGATATCCACCCGCCCGGCCTTTTCACCCGCGCCATCGTGGTGGGTAAAGATAGCCACCCACGGCGCGATGCCATCGCGCCCGAAGCCCGAAGTATTGGCAGTGTCCACCACGACGCTGCCGGAGAAGATCCAACCCCGCTCGTCGGGGTAGAGCGCGATGGGCAGTTCTTCCCAATGCAACAGGTCCCGGCTCTTCGCGTGGCCCCAATGCATGGGCCCCCACACCGTGTCTTCGGGGTAGTGCTGGAAGAACAGATGGTATTCGCCATTCACGAACACCATGCCGTTCGGGTCGTTCATCCAGTGCGCCTGCGGCGTGAAATGAAATGCCGGGCGGTATTGCGGGGTGGCAGCAAGATTCATCGCGGCATCGACTCCGGCAATGGACGGCGGGGCGAACGACAGGGCTGCGAGCAAGGCCGCCACAGACAGAACGAGAGCCTTCGGCATGGGAAACATCCACTCACTCCTTCGGGGCCGCCTCCGCAAGGTGCTGGGGACATCCGCGGCATTTCGAACTTTAGCGCATGAAATGCGCTTCGGGCATTGCCTCAACGCCACCCGGCAAGACAATTCGGCAACGCAAGGACGCGTTGACGTAGCTACATTTCGTATGTACAACTTGCCGGTGTCATCGCGATGCGCAAGGCTACCCGCAGTGAAGCCCAGGAACTCTTTACCCAAGGTCCATTCTGACCTTGCCCGACTCCGCGCCATGCGTGACGAGGACATCGTCATCGACGAGGACTGCCCCGAGACCACACCGGAAATGTGGGCGAACGGGGTATGGCGCCGGGGTGGAGTGCCGTTCAAACCCGGCAAGACGCTCGTCTCGCTGCGGATCGACACCGAGGTGCTGGAGTGGTTTCGTTCGCAGGGAGCCGGCTACCAGTCGCACATGAATGCCCTGCTGCGCGCCTACTACGATGCGCGGCGCATGGAAGCGGCAGCGGCAGCGGCGAAACGGCAAAGTTCCGCCAGTATTCCGCGCCGCACCCGTACCAAGGCCGCAACGAAAACCGAGCCGCCGCCGCCCGCAGAAGCACCGGCTTGTGGCACCATCCGCAAGCGCCCGAAGCCGCAACGCTAGTTTCCCCGTTTTCGCCCGCGAGGCCCGCATGGACTCCAAGCCCACCACGCCCGACCAACTTCCCCGCCGGCTCGGCGTGTTTTCGGCGGCAGCAGTCGTCGTGGGCGCCATCATCGGCAGCGGCATCTTCGGCGTTACCGCGGAAATCGCCAACGGGGTAGGCACGGTGGGTGCCATGGCGTTGGCGTGGCTCACGGGTGGCCTCATCACGCTGTGCCTGGCGTGGAGCATGGCCGAGCTTTCCGCGATGTTCCCGAGCGCCGGCGGTACGTATGTGTACCTGCGCGAAGCCTTCGGTCCCATGATGGCCTTCCTGTTCGGCTGGATCTTCCTGCTCTTCGCGCCGGCCGGCTGGGCCGGCATCGCCGCCATCTTCTCGCGCTACGCCGCCCCCATGCTGGGCGTGGACCACGCCCACGAATACCTCATCACCATCGCGGTCATCGGCGTGGTCACGGTCACCAACGCACTGTCCGTCACGTTCAGTTCGCGCGTGCAGAGCGCTACCACCATCGCGAAGGCACTCGCGCTGTTCGGCCTGGCGCTGGCGCTCTTCCTGCTGGCCAAGGGCAGCGATGGCGCCCTCGCCGCCCCCATCGACTGGCACCCGACCAGCCTCGCAGGCTTCGGTACCGTGCTGGTGGCGGTGCTGTGGGCCTATGACGGCGTTGGTCCGTTCTGCGCGCTGTCGGGCGAAGTGAAAGACCCAGGCCGCTCGCTGCCCATCGCGCTGCTGGTCGGCGTCACCATCGTGGTGGTGCTCTACATGCTCATCAACGCCGCGTACCTCTACGCACTGCCGCTGGACGCCGTGAAGGCCTCCACGCTGGTCGCCGGCGACGCCGCGGAGAGTATCGGCGGCAACACCGCCCGCCAGGCCATCTCGGTACTGGTCATGGTGTCCACGTTCGGCGCCGTGTCGGCGCTGGGCCTCACGGACCCGCGCGTGTTCTTCGCCATGGGCCGGGACGGACTGTTCTTCCGCAGCATCGGCGCCATCCACCCGCGCTTCGCCACGCCAGCCCGCGCCGTGGTGCTGTCGGGCCTCATCGCCTGCCTCTATGCTTCGCGGCAAGAGTTCGAACAGCTCGCCGCCACGTTCGTGCTGGGGCTCTGGCCCTTCTACGCACTGGCGGTGGCCGGTGTCATCATCCTGCGCCGCAAGCGCCCGGACCAGCCGCGCCCCTACCGCACCTTCGGCTACCCCGTGGTGCCTGCCGCGTTCGTGGCGGCCACGTTCCTCATCCTCGGCAACGCGCTGGTCACCAGCCCAGTCAGCACAGGCATGAACATCGGCCTCACGCTGCTCGGCATTCCGGTTTACTTCATCTGGAAGCGTGTCGCCCGTTGAAGCTGCCGCTGCTCACGCCGCGACTGCGCCTGCGCGACCTGCAGACTGACGACGCCGCAGGCGAGGTGGCGCTCATCGAAGCGCTTTATGCAGACCCGCGCGTGACAGCGCAGATGCCGTTCTGGCCGTACGGCCACACAGCCACCGTGAACCACGTGAAGCGCTTGCTGAAGGCGCAGCAAGCGCGGCAGCGCCGCGTCTTCGAACTGGTGGTGGAAGTACGCCGCACCGGCGCCTTCGCAGGCCTGTGCGGCCTGGTGGTCACTTCCACGGCCGCCGACGAGGCGCACGGGCACCCTCGCACGGCGGAGCTCGGCTACGTGCTGGCAGCCAACCGCTGGGGCCATGGCTACGCCACGGAACTGGTGCAGCACCTGCTGCGCACAGCCTGGGCTCCGCTGGGCCTGGAACGCGTAGAAGCGGTCATCGCCACGGGCCACCGTGCGTCGGCGAAAGTATTGCAGCGAGCAGGCTTCGTCTGGGAAGCGAGCCTGCCGAAGTTCACCCGGGTACGGGGCCGCTCGTGGGACTGTGAGCTGTACGCCGCCGCATCAGCCCCTCCTGCCCCACGGTCGCCACGTGGCGGCCGTCGCGGCTGAACACGGTGCCACTCGCAAGCCCGCGCGAGCCCGAGGCGTTCGGGCTGCCCAACACGTAAAGGAACCAGTCGCTCACGTCCAGGTGGTCGTGGAACCACATGGCGTGGTCGATGCTGGCCATCTGCCGGTCCAGGAAGCTGCTGGCATGCGGCAGCAGAGCCGTCTCCAGCAAGTGGTAGTCCGAAACGTACGCCAGCAAGGGGCGCTGCAGGGTCTCATCCAGCGGCACGCGCGCTACCGCGCGTATCCACACATGTCGCCGAGGCTCGCGGGCCTCGGGCTCCAGATAGGCAGGGGGCTCCACCGGGCGAAACTCGAACGGGCGTCGCCGTTCGAAAAATGCCCGCACACGCGGTGACACCTGGTCCAACATCGGCGCCAACAGTTCTTCCTGCGTGGGCAGGCTTTCCGGTGGCGGCACATCGGGCATTCTCAGCCCGTGCTCGTCGCCCACTTCCGGCACCTGGAACGAGGACGACAAGTGGAAGATCTGCTTGCCGTGCTGGATGGCTACCACACGGCGGTTCGAGAAACTGCTGCCGTCCAGCGAACGGTCCACCTGGTAGACAATGGGGGCGTTGAAGTCGCCGCGACGCAGGAAGTAGGCGTGCAGCGAATGCAGTTCGCGGCCGGACTCCACCGTGCGCGAGGCGGCCACCACTGCCTGCCCCAGCACCTGCCCGCCGAACACCTGAGGGCTGCCAATGTCGCGGCTTTCGCCGCGGAACAGATCCACCTCGAGGCGCTCGAGGTCCAGCAGGTGCAGCAGTTCGGCGAGTCTTGCGTCCATGGCTCCACTATACCGCGCAGCAGTGGCAGACTGGGCCCCACCACCCGCAGGAGCCAACACCATGCCCACCCTTCACGACTTCACTGCCGAAACGCTCGAAGGCCAGCCTCGCAGCCTCGCGGATTTCCGCGGGCAAGTAGTGCTGGTGGTGAACGTGGCGAGCAAGTGCGGCTTCACGCCGCAGTACACCGGGCTCGAAGCCCTCTGGAAGGAATACGGCCCGAAGGGGTTGGTAGTCGCGGGCTTCCCCTGCAACCAGTTCGGTGCCCAGGAACCGGGCAGCGCCGAAGACATTCGGCAGTTCTGCAGCCTCACCTATCCCGTCAGCTTTCCGCTGTTCGCGAAGGTGGAGGTGAACGGCCCGAATGCGGCGCCGGTTTACCGCTTCCTGAAAGAATCGGCGCCAGGCGTGCTGGGCACCGAAGCGGTGAAGTGGAACTTCACGAAGTTCCTCGTGGCCAAGGACGGACGCGTCGTGGCCCGCTACGCGCCGACCACGAAGCCGGCGGAACTGAAGGCGGACATCGACAAGCTGCTGGCGGAGTAACTACTCCGCCATTGCCCAAGCGCGCTTACTCCGCGACGCCCAAGCGCTTCTGCATCACCGGGCTCGTGGTGGTGTACTGCAGGAACTGCTTCTTTTCCGGGTAGAGCCAGTTCTGCACGGCGAAGGCCGCGAGCGCCGCCTCGTGGAAGCCCGAAAGAATGAGCTTCTTCTTGCCGGGATAGGTGTTGATGTCGCCCACCGCGAAGATGCCGGGCTCGCTGGTCTGGAACTTTTCGGTGTCCACGTTCAGCGCCTTGCGCTCCATGGCCAAGCCCCAGTTCGCGATGGGTCCCAGCTTCGGCTGCAGACCGAAGAACGCGAACACGTGGTCCACGCGCAGTTCCGGCTGCGTACCGTCGGCCGCCTTCACGGTGGCGCCGATGAGCGTGCCGTCCGTGGACTGCAGCGTCTGCACGGTGCCTTCGATGAACTTCAGCTGACCAGCCGCTTGCAGCTCCCGCATGCGGGCGACGGAGGCCGGCGCTGCACGGAACTCCGCACGACGATGAATGAGCGTGACGCTGGCGGCCTTGCCGGCGAAGTCCAGCGCCCAGTCGAGCGCGGAGTCGCCACCGCCGCAGATGACCAGATGCTGGCCGTGGTACTGCTGCGCGTCGCGCACGCGGTAGTGCACCTGCTTGCCTTCGAAGGCTTCGACGCCGTCGACCATGAGCCGACGTGGTTGGAACGAGCCCACGCCGCCGGCGATGATGACGGCGCCAGCATCGAACTCCGTGCCCGCGCTGGTGACCACCTTGAAGCGGCGACCGCACTCGCGGCGCTGCACTTCCACCACTTCCTCGCCCAGATGGAACTGCGGGTCGAACGGCTTGCCCTGCTGGAGCAGGCGGTCCACCAGTTCCTGCGCACCGCAAACGGGCAGCGCGGGGATGTCGTAGATGGGCTTGTCGGGGTAGAGCTCCGTGCACTGGCCGCCGGTGGTCTTCAGCGAGTCGATGATGTGGGCCTTCATGCCGAGCAGCCCCAGTTCGAAGATCTGGAACAGCCCGCAGGGGCCAGCGCCGATGATGACGGCTTCGGTAACGATGACAGTGCTCATGGACGGCGTCCGCAACGAGGTAAAACGGCATTTTACCAGTTGGCGAGCGGCGCGAGCCCGCCCCCCCGGGACAAGACCTGCTCTTGTAGGAGCGAGCTTGCTCGCGACCGTCGGGAGCAAGCTCCCTCCCACAAGCTCGCGACTGTCGGGAGCAAGCTCCCTCCTACAGCAAGGGTCGGGAGCAAGCTCCCTCCTACAGAAAGCCAGCCTGGTTTGAGGAACCCGGGGTTTTGTGGGAGCGAGCTTGCTCGCGACTCTTC
>JBEGRA010000026.1:0-3970 GCA_041180705.1 Pseudomonadota bacterium
TTGCCTACCAGAGGCGCCGGGTAAACGACCGGCGCCGTGCCATTCCAGTGGAGCTGGCCGGCCAGTTCCACCGCCGGCCCAAGCACCAGCAGTGCCGGCGACCCGACCTGCAGTTCGCGCACGGCCGCAGCCAAATGCCCGAGCGAAGTCAGCACCACGCGTTGTTCGGGGCGCCCACCATTTTCGATGATCGCGGCCGGCAAGTTGGCGGGACGACCGCGGGCAAGCAATTCGCGCTGCACGCGCGGCGACTGCGACAGCCCCATGTAGAGCACCAGCGTGCCTTCTTCGGCAGCGAGGCCCGCCCAGTCCGTTTCGTCCGAAGAACCACGGCAGTGCGCAGTGGCGAAGCGCACGCTGCGCGCCACATCGCGGTGCGTCAGCGGCAAACCCGCCTGTGCGGCACAGGCCAGCGCCGCAGTCACGCCCGGCACCACGGCGTAGGGAATGCCCGCGGCGCGCAAGCAGAGCAGTTCCTCGCCACCACGCCCGAACACGAAGGGGTCGCCGCCCTTCAAACGCACCACATTCAGACCTTCGCGAGCGTAGTGCACGAGCAGGCGATGGATTTCTTCCTGCGCGACGGAATGGCCGCCACCTTCCTTGCCCACTTCCACTTGCAGTGCATCGCGACGCGCCAACGCCCGCACCTCGGCACTCACGAGCCGGTCGACCAGAATGACATCCGCACGCTGCAGCGCCTGCAAACCCCCCAATGTCAGCAAGCCGGCATCACCAGGGCCTGCGCCGACCAACGTGACGTGTCCTGGCACCGGTGCTGCTGCCGACGAAGTTTCCTCGCCAGAAGCGCCTGCACCGACTGCGGCCTGTTGCAGGCTCGCCAGCAGCGCTTCGCCCGCCGCTTCCTCGCGCCCGGCGCGAACCAACTGTGCAACTTCGCCATCCATCCAGCGGTCATAGAGTTGACGGCGACGCGCAGGCGCGCGCACGGCGGCCGTGACACGCTCGCGCCAATTGGCAAAAAACTGCGCCAGGCGCCCGAGTCCACCGTCGAGCAACAGTTCGATGTCGCGCCGAACGCGACGCGCCAGCATGGGCGCAGTACCGGCAGTGGACACGGCCACCAAAAGCGGCGAACGGTCGATGATGGCTGGCACGATGGCACTGCACTTGGCCGAATCGTCCACCACGTTCACGAACTTGCGCGCTTGGGCGCCGGCTGCAGCAACGGCAGTGTTCACGGCTTCGTTGTCCGTGGCTGCCACCACGATCCACGCCTGCGCGAACCAGTCCGCTTCGAGAATGACCGCCGCATCCGCCGGCAGCGCAGCGCATACGTGGCACAGAGAACCCGAGAGGGCCGCCAGCGCCTCATGCAGTTCTGGCGCTACCACGGTGACCCGTGCACCGGCGGACAACAGCGCCTGCACCTTGCGCAGCGCCACTTCGCCGCCACCCACCACCGCGACGTCGCGTTGCTGCAGGTCGAGAAATAACGGGAAGTGACGCATGGTGATTGCTGCGCGGTGCCGGCTAGATGGTGTAGTCGGCGTCGTGCAGGCCGCACTCGCGCTTCAGACCGAAGAAGCGGGTGGCCTCTTCGGAGCCGGCTTCAGCCAGCGAACGCGTGGTATGCCAATCGCCAATGGACACATAGCCCTTGTCCCATAGCGGGTGGTAAGGCAAACCATGGCGCTTCAAGTAGTGGCCGACATCGCGGTCGCTCCAGTCGGCGATAGGGGCCACCTTGTAGCGGCCTTCCTGCGCACCGAGGAATGCCACACCCGCGCGACTTTCTGCTTGGTCGCGACGCAGGCCCGTGAACCAGGTGCGTGCACCCATCTGTTCAAACAGGCGACGCATGGGCTCCACCTTGTTCATGCGGTTGTAGGTTTCAATGCCTTCGAGGCCCTGCTCCCACAAGCGCCCGAAGCGCGCCTCCTGCCAACCGGAACTCAGCTCCGCGCGTGCAACGTGGAGGTTCAGCCCCAAGCGTTGTTGCAGCGTATCGATGAATTGGTAGGTTTCCGGAAAGAGGTAGCCGGTATCCACCACCACCACGGGCGTCTGCGGTGCTTGCGACACCACGAGGTGAAGCATCACCGCGGCCTGAGCGCCGAAGCTCGAGGAAAGCACATGGGGTCCCGGCAGATTCGCCAAAGCCCAGGCCACGCGCTCTTCCGCGCTTAGAGGTTCCAGCAGTGCAGAAATTTCGGCGCGCTGCGCCGCTTCGGCAAGCGTGGCCGCCACATTGCCGGCAGGTGCAGCGGATAGCGGCGGCAAACTGGAACGCACGGCGTTCATGCCTGTCAGGCCTCCACCGCCGGCGGCACCACCACGCCCGCGCGCACGGTCCAGTCACCGAAGGACTCACCTGAACGCCGGCCGGCCGCCCAGGCACCGATAAGCGGATCGAGGGCAGCAAGGATGGCGGCCTCGTCGAGATTTTCGCGGTAAAGCGTATTCAACCGCGTACCGAGGGCGTCAGCCCCCAGCATGAGGTTGTAGCGGCCAGGCGCCTTGCCCACGAGACCGATTTCCGCCACATAGGGACGTCCGCAGCCATTGGGGCAGCCCGTGATACGCACACTGACGCGCTCGCCGCCCAACCCATGGTTGGCAAGCAAGCCATCCACGCGGGCGCTGAAGTCCATGATGTAGCGTTCGGCTTCGGCCATGGCCAGCGAACAGGTGGGCAAGGCCACACAAGCGATGGCATCCAGCGCCACGGGCGTCGCCACTTCGTGCAGACCCAGACCGTACTGCGCCACCAGCGCATCCACTGCGGCTTTCTCGCTCGCCGGAATGTTGGCCAGCTGCAAGTTCTGGTTCGCGGTCAGGCGCAGTTCGCCAAAGCCGTGCTGCGCGTACGCGCGCAGGCCTTCCATCCACTTCGCCTGCGGCCCGTCGACAATGCGTCCACCGGGGACGCGCAGCGTCAGATGCAGACGGCCGTCTTCGCCCGTCTCCCAGCCGAAGCGATCGCCGCGGGTGGTGAAAGCGAACGGCTTGGGTGCCGCGAGAGGGCCACCGAGACGCCGGAACACTTCTTCCTTGAACCAGGCCACGCCACGGTCCTGGATGGTGTACTTCAAACGCGCATGCTTGCGGTTAGTGCGGTCGCCGAAGTCGCGCTGCGTGGTCATCACCGCCGCCGCCACTTCGTTCAGACGCTCCTTCGGCAGGTAGCCAATGACATTGGCCAGGCGCGGGAACGTGGCGGATTCGCCGTGCGTGGCACCCAGGCCACCGCCAGCGGTGAGGTTGAAGCCCACCAGTTGCCCGTCTTCGACGATGGCGATGAAGCCCAGGTCCTGCGTATAGATGTCCACATCGTTGTGGGGTGGCAGAACGATGGCAGCCTTGAACTTGCGCGGCAGATACGTCGGTCCGTACAGCGGCTCTTCCTCGCCCACCTCACCCACCAGCTTCTCGCCGTCGAGCCAGACCTCATGGTAAGCACGCGTGCGCGGCAGCAGGTGTTCCGAAAGTCCACGGGCATAGGCGTGCAGTTCGGCGTGCAAGGCACTCTGCGCCGGATTGATGCCCGCCATGACATTGCGGTTCACGTCGCCGCAAGCCGCGATGCAGTCGATGGCCACACGGTTCATGGCCATGAAGGTGTCACGCAGGTGTCGCTTCACCACGCCATGCACCTGGAAAGCCTGGCGCGTGGTGAGTTTCAAGGTGCCGTTGCCGAACTCGCGCGTGATGGCATCGAGCGCCAGCCACTGCTGCGGCGTGGCGACACCACCCGGCAGACGCGTGCGGATCATGAAGCTGAAGGCAGGCTCCAGTTTCTGCTGACGCCGTTCCTCGCGCACGTCGCGATCGTCCTGCTGGTAGCTGCCATGGAACTTGATGAGCTGGGTATCGTCGTCGGCGATGGCACCGGTGACGGGATTCGCGAGGCTTTCGACCAGCGAACCACGCAGGCCACGGCTGCGCGTCTTGATGCCTTCGACCGGCGACAAGGGGGCGGTGGGCAAATTGGATGGGTTGGACATGT
>JBEGRA010000027.1:0-18338 GCA_041180705.1 Pseudomonadota bacterium
TCCCAGCGCAGGTGGTTTTCCTCGAGGAACTGCTGCACGTGCTTCGGTGCCGAGCCGCCGGCGCCCGTTTCGTAGAGGCCGCCACCTTCCAGCAGAGGAACGATGGACAGCATCTTGGCGCTGGTGCCCAGTTCGAGAATGGGGAAGAGGTCCGTCAGGTAGTCGCGCAGCACGTTGCCGGTGACGGAGATGGTGTCCTGGCCGGCGCGCAGGCGCGCGAGCGAGGCCTTGGTAGCCTCGACGGGGGAGAGGATGCGCAGGTCGAGACCGGCGGTGTCGTGGTCCTGCAGGTAGGCCTGCACCTTCGCGATGAGGTTGCGGTCGTAGGCGCGCTGTTCGTCCAGCCAGAAGATGGCCGTGGCGCCGGTGGCACGAGCACGCCCGACGGCGAGCTTCACCCAGTCGCGAATGGCCACGTCCTTGGTCTGGCACATGCGCCAAATGTCGCCGACGGCAACGGCGTGCTGCGTCAGCACGGCACCGTCCGCGCCAACGACGCGCACAGTACCGGCCGCGGCGATTTCGAAGGTCTTGTCGTGCGAGCCGTATTCCTCGGCGGCTTGCGCCATGAGGCCGACGTTGCTCACGTTGCCCATGGTGGGTACGTCATAGGCGCCGTGCGCCTTGCAGTCGTCGATGACAGCCTGATAGACGCCCGCGTAGCAGCGGTCCGGGATGATGGCGACCATGTCATGCGCCTTGCCGTCCGGACCCCACATGCGGCCCGAAGTACGGATGGCGGCCGGCATCGAGGCGTCGATGATGACGTCGCTAGGCACGTGCAGATTGGTGATGCCCTTGTCGGAGTCGACCATGGCCAGCGGCGGCCGCGAGGCAAAGGCGACGACGATGTCAGCCTCCACTGCGGCACGCTGTTCGGCCGGCAGCGACTGAATCTTCGCGAGCACGTCGCCGAAGCCGTTGTTGGCGTTCACACCCAGCGCGGCGAACAGGTCGGCGTGCTTCGTGAAGACGTTCTTGAAGAACACCTTCACGGCATGGCCGAACATGATGGGGTCGGAGACCTTCATCATGGTGGCCTTCAGGTGCAGCGACAGCAGCAGGTTGTCTTGCTGGGCAGCCTGGATTTCCGCTTCGTAGAAGTCGCGCAGGGCCTGCGCGGACATGAACGTGGCGCTGATGGTTTCGCCGGTCGCCACCTTCACGGTTTCCTTCAGGACGGTGACCTTGCCGGCGGCGTCGACATGCTCGATGCGCAGTGCGCCTGCGGCTGGCAGCACGGCGGACTGCTCGTTGCCGAAGAAGTCGCCAGCCGCCATGTGGGCCACGCGCGTGCCGGAAGCGGCGGTCCACTTGCCCATGGAGTGCGGGTGCTTGCGGGCGTAGTCCTTCACGGCCTTGGCCACGCGGCGGTCCGAGTTGCCTTCACGCAGCACCGGGTTCACGTTGCTGCCCAGTACGCGGGCGTAACGGGCGCGGATCGCCTTTTCGGCGTCGTCCTTCGGCGCCTCGGGGAAAGCGGGGATGGCGTAGCCCTGCGACTGCAGTTCCGCGATGGTCGCCTTGAGTTGCGGCACCGAGGCGCTGATGTTCGGCAGCTTGATGATGTTCGCTTCGGGGGTCTTGGCCAGCGCGCCGAGTTCGCTCAGGTCGTCGCTCTGTTGCTGTGCTGGCGGCAAGACATCGGCGAACTGGGCCAGCAAACGGCCGGAGAGCGAGATGTCGCGCGTCTCCACGCGGATGCTCGCGGCCTGCGTGAAGGCCTGCACGATGGGCAGCAATGAATAGGTGGCGAGAGCCGGGGCTTCGTCGGTCAGCGTGTAGATGATCTTGGCGTCGCTCATGGGCGGTGGTTCCCTGGGTGATGGGGCACGGACAGCAGGGCTGTCGCACGGTCGCTAACTCGTAAGTGTACCAAGGATTCACGCGGCGGCAGCCCCCTGACATGCCGCCCGGACCGCCCGGGGGCGGTGCTTAGTGCTGCGGCAGCGGCGTGGGCTGTGCGGTTTCCAGCGACCGCGTGCCCGCTGCGGGTGCTGCTTCGGCCACGGGAGCAGTGGGAGCGACACTTGGCGCTGCCACCGGCGCGGCGGCAGCGGCGGGCGGCATGGGCGGAGCCAGCGACGGGTGTGGCGGTGGCGGGTTGCGCGCCATTTCCGTCAGCTTGCTGACCGCGATGGTGACGCGCTGGCCGCTGAACGGCGGCAGCGGGGCGCTGGGGGCAAAGATCTCGGACGCCAGGACGCCGGGCTTCTGGTAGAAGCGCCCGTTTGCCTTGCGGTCCACGGCGACTACGCCGCCATCAAGGGCGATACCCGCGAACAGCCCCTTGGCGCGGGAGTAGGCGTACACCTCGGAAGCGAACGTGGTGTCCGTGGCGCCGGAGGCTTGACGGCCGAGGGGGCCGACGGCGATGGAGGCATCCGCGCCGAGCGTGAGCTTGCCGCCGGTCACGCCTTCAATGCTTTCGCGGGTGGTGAAGACCAGCACCACGTCCACCGTTTGCACGCCGAACTGCCAGCCGAAGCTGAGGCCGCCGACGGTGATGAAAGCCGGGTTGCTCCATTGGCCGTCCGGGTTGCGCACCAGCAGCACGCCTTTGCCGCCGCGGCCGCCGATGAGCAGGGCGCCACGCGCCATGTCGGGAATGATGGCGATGCCTTGGGCGCGGCGCAGCAGGGTTTCGGGGATGCGCATCTCCGGCAGGGCCTGCATCTCGTTCAGCACGTCCACGGCCAGCAGGGCGCGGGCTTCTTCCGCCGGTGCAGCGATGGGTGCCTGAGCGGTGGCTTGCGCCTGCGCCGTATTGACCGACGTTACAAGCGCAGCGAGCGACAACAGGCCCGCAGTGAGCAGACCGGCGCGGGCCGGGCCACGACGGGTGGACAGGGCACGTTCGAAGAGGGAGAGGGGCATGAAGGCTCCGGTCGGAAAGAATGATTACGAGGTTCGACAGCGCGGGCCAGCCAAAGGTTCTGTCGAGTGTAGCGCGGCTAGAAAGTCGCCGAGACTCCCAACTGCAGTTGGGTGATTCTGCCGCGGTAGAGCGGTTCCGTGCCCGGGCTCAGGCCCGTGCGGGAATCGCGATAGTCGTCGAAGTGCTGTCGCCGATGTTCCAGTCGCCCGTAGACGCTGCCACCGGTGAGGCCCATCCAGCGCGAGCGCAGGAATTTCCACTGGAAGCCGAGGCTGGCACCCGTGGTCTGCAGGGTGGCGAGGGCGGGGTTGCGGCTGTAGTAGCCGTTGGCCGCGCCGCGCGCTGCCAGCAGGTCCTGATGAAAGTGCGCACCATCCTGCCGATGGTGACGCAGCTGTGCTTCCAGCAGCAGAGAATCGCCGAGCGGGTAGAGGTAGTCCGCCTGCAGCGTGTGGGCCGCGATCCCCCAGTTGTCCTGATAGTAGCGATAGTCCACCCCGACCGTGCTCCGGTTGCGCAGGGCATAGCGCCCGCGCAGGGTCAGGGCGTCGCTGCTGCGCTGGTCCGGCACGCGTTCTGGCTGGCGCGCGTAACCCCCCGTACTCGTCGGCGAGACATACCGAACCGTGCGGTACGGATCGGCGAGATAGCCGGTGGCACTGCGGCCTTCGACGGTGGCGCCGAGTTCGAGGCGCTGGGTGAGCAAATGGCTTACCGCGAACAAGTAGCCACGCCGCTCGTTCGTGCCGCGGAAGCTGGCATCGCCACGTCGTTCGAGGTCCTGCTGGCTGCGGTCCCAGGCAAGCGTGAGCCGCGTCTGGTCGCGGAACAGGTTTTGCGTCAGCCCCACGCGCAAGGCACGCGTGGCGTCGTCGTCGCTGCTGTCACGCAGATAGGCGAGGGTGTACCGGCCGCGGCCTTCTCGCGCCGCCAGTTCCAAACCGTAGCGGGTGCGGTCTTCGCGGTAAACGCCACCGGCAAGGTCTTGCACATCCGGTGAACTCTCTCGAACTTGCTCGCGTGCAGCACTGAAAGCCGCGCTGTAATCGCCGCCGAAGTTGGCCCGCGCGAGCAGGCTGGTGCCGTCGACGGTCCGCGTCACGCCGTCGTCGCGCTGCTGAACGAGTTCGACGCGCTGGTCTTGCATCGCTGGAGGTGGCTCGAGAGTGGCACCGCCGGCCCCTTCTTCGGCTTCGCGCGATTGGAGGGTGTTGGCCGCCAGCAACGATGAGGTCCCTGTGGCGAGTGCCGGGCGCAGCGCGCCGACGCGTTCGTACGGGCGAACCTGCGGCAAGTGGATTCGCGGCAAAGACAGATTCGCACAGCCGCTCAACAGAGCTACGGGGGCGAACAGGGCGATGGCAGTCAGGCGGCGCATGGATTTCCTCGGGAGGTCTTGACGGCCATCAGGGGGGCGTGGCGGCAGGGGCGGTTGCCGATTCGGCGAGCAGCAGGCTGGCCTGCTGGCGGTACTGTTTTTCGTCACCGGGTTCGTAGCCGGCGTGCTGCCAGCGCAGTTGCCCCCGGCGGTCCACCAGCATCGTCGCCGGCATGCCGGGGATGCGGTAGGCACGAGCCACCGCCATGTCGGCATCGCGCAGCACCTGGAAACCGGGACGGGTCTTCGCCAGAAAAGCCGTGACGTCCGCGTTCGAGTCGGCGTCCTCGACATTGATGGCGAGGGTGGTGAGGCCGGCGGGGGCGAGTTCCTTGGCAAGCGCATCCAGCGCGGGGAATTCGCGGCGGCAGGGAACGCACCAGGTCGCCCAGAAGTTCAACAGCACCACCCGGCCGGCCAGCGCTTCGAGCGTCTGGAAGGTACCAGACGCTCCTTCCACCGGCAGACGCAAAGGCGGCGCAGGCTGCGGCGCCAGACGGGAGCCGGCCACGGCTTCGTGCCAGCCACCCATGCCCGCCGACAGCCCCACGCCGACCAGACCTTGGGCCGCCCGTTTGAGCCATTGCCGCCGGTCCGGACGCATCGGACTCGTGACAACGCCCGGCGGTGGTGGTGGGTTCGGGGTGAAACTCAAGGCAGTTCCTTAGGCTGGCGGGTGCGCGGTCTAGAAGAACACGGTGAAGCCGAGATAGCTCTCGAGATTGTGCGAAGCACGCCCGAGGCCCGGCAATGGCGAACGCATGAGCCGATCGCGCAGGTCCACGCGCATCGAAAGCCAGTCATTGACCATGACCCGATAGCCGCCGCCCAGTGCCGCAGTGAAGCGGTTGTCGCCGGCGAAACGCATGGCTCCCACGCTCCCGCCGACATAGAGCGCCGTGTTCAGCGCACGACCCTTGCCGAGGAAGACTTCGCCGGGCAGCAGGTTGTAGTAGGCACCGAGGTCGTAGTAGGTGATCTGGCGGCCGCTATCCGGGAAGAAGTTGGTGCCGGTCAGGCGTTCATAGCTTGCCAAGCCGCCCTTGGACCGCCCGACATCCACTTCGGCGAAGAGGTCTTCGGAGATGTGGTACGACAAGCGCAGGCCATAGGACGGATGGATGCCGAACTCCTCGAGGGACATGACGCCCATGTAGGGGCCGATCTCGAAATCCTCGGCATCGATTTTCACCTGCCGGACGGGGCGCCGGCTGACGACCGGTTCCACGACGGAAGGCGATTCGCCGCGGGCGCCACTCGCTTCCACGGGCGCGGCACCCTCAGTCTCTTCGACCGGCACCGTCTCGGGCGCTTCCACCTTGCCGCGCATGAACGGCAGGTGAAGCGAGGGCAGGTTCAGGCTGGCGCAGCCGGAGGCGAGCGTGCAGAAGCCGCTCAGAACAAGAACACGAAGCCAACGTTCCATTCATTCGTTTCCTTGGGGTTGCCACGGCCGGAGAAGGCCGTGAAGCTGCGGTAGTCCGCACGGAACATGAGACGCTGCTGGAGCAGGACGCGAAAACCCGCGGCGGCATAGCCGACTTCGCGCGTGTCGGCGGGCAGGGCGCCCGCCTGATGCAGGCGCGACGCCCCGAGCCCGATCGTCACGAAGGGGGCAATGCGGCGTTCCGGGTGGAAGGTATGCGTCAGGCCGAACAACACGAGGTCTTCGTTGCGAGGGCCGTCCAGCACTTGCGACAGTGTGGCGTCGACGCTGAGGTTTTCGTCCAGCAGATAGGAGAGGGTGGCGCGCAGCACCTTCGAAGGCCCGCGTCGCCCGCCACCGGCGCCGGCTTCCCAGTGATGGTTCTCGGCATCGGGGTAGCTGCCGTCGTTGAACGGGTTGCGTGCAGCTTTTGCCGGCAGGGTGGCGGCGGCGGCCGTGCTGGTGGCGGCGGTTTCCACCGGCCCTGCCGTGGTTGCCGTGGCCACCTCCCCGGAGGCGTGCGGTTGTTCGGCGGCTCGCTGCTCGGCGGTGCGGAAGCCTTCGTCTGGCTTGTCGCCACTCAGGGCGAGGAGCGTGGCCGCCATGTCCTTGCGTTTTGCCCAACCCTCGCGGCCGCGGCTATCGCGCAACAGGTACCAGTCCGTGCGGCGCTTGAGGACCTCGATGCGGTCGCCGCGGGGAACTACCTGCGTTACCGGGTAGCCGCGTCCCGGGCCCGTGTGGAGTTCCAGATAGGGGTCGGCGACATCGACTGCCACGGGCGCCACACCGCGTGCCATGGCGCTGGCAGGCAGGCAGAGGACCGCGCAGAGCAGGCCCGTGACAAGGGGCACCGACCAGGCCGGGCGTTGAAGGTTTTCGGTTGGCATCGTCCCTCGCTTCCCCGGTGACCGCGGGCCGTTGGAAAACCCTGGACTCTCCCGGGGTCACTCGACCGCAAGGATACGCCGCGGCACCCATGCGACGGAATGTCGCTGTCCGGCGACGGGTGGCGTACGCACAAGCGCCCGCCCGCCGTCTAGTATCCCGAGACGAGTCCACCTTGGTCGAAGGTTGACCGCCACTGCCATTGCGTGACAATTTGACAGAATGTTACCGCCAAACCGTCCGCTTCGGTGCCATCGTCAGAGGGCTGGGGCGCAGGACTGCCGTCATGCGTGAACCCCGTCGCTCCTTTTGGCGGCGGGTGGCGCCGTGGTTCCTGGCGTGGACGGGCCTGATGTTGGCCCCCGCATTGCAGGCCGGGCCGGAACTCGCCATTCGCCCTGTCGCCGCTTCGTCCGCACCGTCCAGGCCCGATACGCCCGAAGACTGGATTGGCTATCCCCTGCCGGTGCTGTCCGGCAAGGCCTTGCACGGCCCAAATCTGCGTACCACCGAATATGCCGGCGAAGTCGTCCTGCTGGCGTTCTGGGCCAGTTGGTGCGGGCGCTGCGAAGACCAATTGGTGCAGTTGCAGGGGCTGCACGCCACCTACCGCGGCGCCGGGCTGGCGGTGGTGGGGGTCACCCTCGACGACTCGCCCTTGGAAGCCCGCGAATTTGCCGCTGCCGCTGGCGTCGGGTTTCCAGTCATGCACGACATTACCAAGCGCATCAGCCGACGGTTCGCCTTGCTGGACTTGCCCACGCTGGTCCTGGTGGACCGCGCCGGCATCGTGCGTCAGGTTTATGGCCATCTGGACCGCAAGGGCCGGAAGGCACTCCTCGAAGACATCCGCCAGTTGCTGGATGAATAGCCCATGAACTCAGTTCCACATCTTTCGTTCCGCCGTGCTGCCCGCGCCATGCTGCTGGCGGTCGCCATGGTGGCCACCACCGCAGCGCCAGCGCAGGGCACACCCCAGCCTGTCACGGGGCCCGGCCTGCCTTCCACCATTGCGGCTGCGCCCCCCGAGGCACCGGTGGCAACGGTGCCCACGGCGCCGGCCCCAACAGCGGATCCCGCCGCGGCGTCGCCTGCGGTGCCGGAAAGCTTTCGGGCACTGGACACGCAAGTGCAGGACTTGAAGCAGGACGTGCTCGACCTGAACCGCGACCTGTTCATGCTGGAGGAGGAATTGCTGTTCCCGGCCAACACTCAGGTGGCCGTGTTCCTGTCGATGGACGTCGGTACCTACTTCCAGATCGACAGCGTGCAATTGCGGCTGGATGACAAGCAGGTCGCCAATTACCTCTACACCGAACGCGAAGTCGACGGCTTGAACCGCGGCGGCGTGCAGCGCCTGTATCTCGGCAACGTGAAATTCGGTCAGCACGAGTTGGTCGCTTTCTTCACCGGCAAGGGGCCTCACGACCGCGACTATCGCCGTGGCGCGACCATCACCTTCCGCAAGGGCGAGGGCGCGAAGTTCCTGGAACTGCGCGTGAGCGACCGTCAGCGGGCGCAGCAGCCGGAGTTCGTCATCAAGGAATGGGAGTGATTTGGTGAGGCAGCGCCGCAAGCGGGTGGCTGGCGTGAGTTTGCGCATGGGCTTGCGCATGAGCTTTGCCGTGCTCGCCACGGTAGCCATGGCACCACTCGCCGGTGCGGCGGGCTTGCTCGGCCGCGAGCCTGCGTCAGCGCTGCCCGCCCTGGATGCTCTGGCACCCATCGAAGTGCGGGACCCTCACTACGGTGACGCGCTGTTCGAGTTCTACACCGGCGACTTGCCCACGGCCCTGTTGAAGCTTCGCGTTTACGAGGCACAGGGTTTGCTCCGTCATCACGCGGACGATGCCAAGTTGCTGCTGGGTGGACTCTACCTTTCGCAGGGTCAGCACCTGGAGGCGGGCCGGCTGTTCGCCGAAGTGCTGGACCGCCCGGGCGTGCCGTCCGGCGTTCGCGATCGTGCCCGCTTCCTGCTCGGCAAGGTGTGGTACCAGCGCGGCTACTACGCGAAGGCCGAAGGAGTCTTGCGTCAGACAGGCACCACGCTGTCGCCTGAGTGGGCGGCGGAGCGTCAGCAATGGCTGGCCCAGTCGTTGCTGCAGCAAGGAAAATTCGACGAAGCCATTGCCATGTTGTCCGCTTGGCAGGCGCCTTCCGAATGGCGCGGCTATGCAGGCTTCAATCTTGGCGTGGCGCTCGTCCGCGCCGGTCGTCTGGAAGAGGGGCTGCGGCAGTTGGAAGCCGTGGGCATGCTGGCGGGCGAACGCGAAGAAACGGCCGCCCTGCGCGACAAGGCCTGGCTGGCCGCGGGTTCCGCCTTGCTGAAGGCAGACCAACCCGAACGCGCTCGCCTGGCTCTCGAGCACGTTCGTCTCGACGGCCCGTTCAGTACGCGTGCTCTGCTGGCGACGGGTTGGGCGTACTCGGCGCTCGGGCAGTCTGAACGCGCGCTGGTACCCTGGCTGGAACTGCAGGGACGCGACGTCCTCGATGCGGCGGTTCAGGAAAGCTATCTCGCCGTCCCGCAGACCTATGCGCGTCTGGGCGCGGAAGCGCAGGCGGTGGAGCAGTACGAAGCGGCGCTGCAAGCCTTTGCCGCCGAAAAAGTGCGCCTCGCGGAATCCATCGCCGCGTTGCGCCAGGGCCGTTTGCTGCAGGTGGTGGCGGGCAATGAAGGGCAGGCGCTGGAAGGTTGGCTGTGGCATGTGCGCAAGCTGCCGGACCTCCCCGAGAGTCGTTATCTGCCGCACCTGCTCGCGAGCCACGATTTCCAGGAAGCGCTGAAGAATTATCGGTCCATGCTGGCGACAGAGCAAAAACTGGACGCAGCGGATCGTGGTCTGGATTCCTTCCGGGAAATGGTTGCCTTGCGTCGCGAGCGCTTCGCGAACTGGCTGCCGCCCGTGCTGGCCAAGACGGACCTGGTCGATATCCAGCAACTGCGTGGCCGCGCCACGGGGCTGGCCGCCACGCTGGGGGCTGCCGAGGCGGAGCGCGATGGCACGGCGTTGGCGACGGCGCGTGAACACGATATCTGGGCGAAGTTGATGAAGATGGAAGCGACTTTTGCTGCACGCCCCGAAGACCCCGACTTGGCGGATGCTCGCGAGGACCATCGTCTGCTCAAGGGTGTCATGCAGTGGCAGTTGTCCGCCGCCATGAAATCGCGGGCGTTCCAGGCTCGACGCGGTTTGGCCCAGACGGAGGCCGCCCTGGCGCTCGGTGAGCGTGCACGTCTGCACGTGAACGAGGCGCGTGAGAAGGCACCGGCGCGCTATGCGGATTACGAAACGCGTATCAACACTTTGCAGCCCCGTTTGCTCGCCATGCAGGGTCGCTTGCGGGAAGCGCGTGCCACCGAAGAGCGCTTCCTGTCACTCCTCGCGGTCCGCGAACTTGAAGCCGAGCAGGCGCGGCTCGCGGAATATGAAGTTCAGGCGCGTTATGCGCTGGCGGCCATCTATGACCGCGCCGGTGCGGGGAAGCGGCCATGAGTCGCGCCGACACCAGTCGCGTTGCATTTTTTGTTGCGGCGTCCCTCGCCGGTTTGGGCGCGGGCCCGGCGTTTGCCCGGCCGCCGACCATTGCGGAGTTGCGTTCGCGCCAGGTGGAAGTGCGCCGCGATGTTCCCGTTCAGACGGACGCCGCGAAGACGAAGAATGCCTACGAGCAGTTCCTGCAGCTGGACCGTGGCGATGAAGCCTTGCGGGCGGAGGCCATGCGTCGACTGGCGGACCTCAAACTCGCCGACGGCGAGTTCGCGCGCATCGAACAGGATCTGGCGCAAGGGTCGCCTCTCGAGACGCGGGACGCCATCGTGCTTTACCGGCGCTTGCTGGAAACCTACCCGGGCTTCGCCCGCAACGATGCCGTGCTGTATCAGTTGGCACGTGCGCTCGATGCGGATGGACAGTCCGCGGAGTCGGTAGTCGTTCTGGCCCGTCTGGTTGCCGAGTACCCGCAGAGCCCGTTGGTGGACGAAGCCTGGTTCCGTCGTGCCGAGTCCCTGTTCAGCGCGCAGCGCTGGGTGGAGGCCCAGGCGGCCTATCAGGCTGTCATCGATCGCGGCCCTTCGGGGGCTTTCCACGAGCAGTCGCTCTACAAGCTCGGTTGGACGCTCTTCAAGCAGTCCGAGAACGAAGCGAGCATTCGCCCCTTCCTGGCTCTGCTTGACCGCAAATTGGTGGACGCCGCAAACGGCGGTCGACTCCGTGACCTGCAGCAGATGCCACGGGCAGAACGCGAACTCGTGGAAGATACCTTCCGTGCCTTGAGTCTGGACTTCAGCTACCTCGAAGGTGCCAAGAGCATCGATGCTGCGTTGGCGGGCCAGGGCAGCCCCGTATACACGCACTTGCTCTATGCGCAGTTGGGCGACCTCTACCTCGCCAAGGAGCGCTACACGGACGCTGCGGACACCTACCGCGCTTACGTGCAACGTGCACCGGACAGCGACCCGGCCCCTTTGTTGCTGTTGCAGGCCTTGGCCGCTTACACCAAGGGCGGGTTCCTCGAACTGGTGGTCGATGCGAAGGAAGAGTTCGCGGCCCGCTACAGTCTGGGGCAACCCTATTGGAATGGCCGCACGCTCGAAGGGCAACCGGCGGTCGTGCGTGACCTCAAGGCCAACCTTCGCGACCTCGCGCAGTATCACCACTCGCTCGCGCAACGCGAGAAAAAGCCGGCCGAGTTCATCGAAGCTGCCCGCTGGTATCGCCAGTTGCTGGAACAGTTCCCCTCCGATGCGGAGGCACCGCAGACGCGTTATCTGCTGGCGGACGCACTGACCGAGAGTGGGCAGTTGGCCGAGGCGGCGAAAGAATACGGTCTGGTGGCTTACGAGTACCCGGGCTATGCGCGTGCCGCCGATGCCGCTTATGCCGGCGTGGTGGCCTTCGATCGCGAAGAGGCGCGCCTCCCCGTCGCCGACCGCGCGGCGTGGCATGAACAGGCGCAGGCAGCCGCCTTGAAGTTCGCCGCAGCCTTCCCGCAGCACCCGGAAGTGCCCATGGTGCTGGCACGGGCCGCGAAGGATCTTTACGACCGCAAGGAGTACGCTCGTTCGGTTGTGGTGGCGCAGCAGTTGCTGGATCGTGGCGAAAGTGTGGATTTGGCCAAGCGGCGGCTGGCATGGGGCGTGGTGGGCAATGCTCACTTCGATGCCGCGGAATGGGCTCCGGCCGAAACTGCGTTGCAGCAGTTGCTGTTGCTCGTGCCCGCGCAGGATGCCGACCGTCCTGCCGTTCTCGAACGACTGGCCGTCGCAGTGTATCGTCAGGGTGAAGCGCTGCAGGCGGCCGGGGACAACGCCGGCGCCGTGGCTGCCTGGCTCCGCGTGCGCGAGGTGGCGCCGGGTTCGAAGGTGCGTTCGACCGCGGACTACGACGCAGGTGCCTTGCTCTTCCGCAACCGCGAGTGGACGCAGGCCATTGCGGTGCTGGAGCGTTTCCGTCGAGAGTTCCCGAAGGACCCGCTGCAGGCGCAGGTGACACGCAGTCTCGCCGTCGCGCAGGCCGAGGCTGGGCAGTCCGCGCAGGCAGCCGCGGAATATCTGCGTATCGCGGATACCGCCACCGAGCCGCAGGCAGCCCGCCGCGAGGCCTTGTGGAAGGCAGCGGAGATCCAGGAGTCGTCGGCTGGCATGGCTGCTGCTGCCGGTACCTACGAGCGCTACGTTGCGCGTTACCGTGATGACATCGCACTTGCCATCGAGGCCCAGCAAAAGCTTGCGGATTTCGCGCGATCGAAGGACGACACCGCCGGACGCACTCGTTGGTTGCAGCAGGTAGTGGCGACGGACCGCTCTGCCGGGAAGAGCCGCTCGACGCGCACCCGCAGTCTGGCCGCTACCGCTTCGCTGGAATTGGCCATGCCGGCGCGCAACGCCTATCAGGCCGTGCGCCTGACCATCCCGCTGAAGAAGTCATTGGCCGCCAAGCGAGTGGCGCTGGACAAGGCCTTGCAGGCTTACGATGCCGCTGGCGCCTATGGCATCGCGGAAGTGGCTACGGCGGCGACCTTCGAAACCGGCGAGCTTTACCGCGGTTTGGCCCAAGCGCTGCTGGATTCGCAACGCCCGAAGAACCTCGATGCGGATGCGCTCGAGCAGTACAACCTGCTGCTCGAAGACCAGGCGGACCCGTTCAACGAGAAGGCCATTACCGTGCTCGAGGTGAACGTGGCCCGTCTGGCCGAAGGGCACTACGACCCGGCCATCCAGCAAAGCCTCGATGTCCTTGCCAAGCTGAAATCCGGCCGTTACGGCAAGACGGAAGATACTGGTTTCTACAGCTTCGCGTTGCCGGGTGCTGTGCCGGCTACCGCGCGCGAAAAACTCGAGGGCGTGTTGCGGGCGGATCCGGCCAACGCCATCGCCTTGCTTGAATACGCCCATGTGCTGCGGTTGCAGGGGAACCTGAACGACGCCGAAGTGGCGTACCGCCGTTCGTTGGCCTTGCGCCCGAACGATGTGCGCGTCCAGCGGAACGTCGCCGTGTTCCTGGATCTTTACCGGCAGCGTCCGGCCGAGGCCTTGCCCCTGTTCGAGAGTGCAGCCAAGGCGCGCGCCGCGGCCGGCGAACCGGAAGACCGCCTGATGACGGGCTGGATCGCCGAACTGCGTTCGCGGCTCGGTGTGAAGTCCGTGTCGCCCAACGGGAGTGCTCCATGAAACGCTTTGCTCCCACGCTTCTGGCCGCTGGTCTGCAGGTGTTGTCTTTCGGTGCGCTGGCGGCTCCGCCTGCGCCCGCGAGTGCCACTTCAGTCGAAGGCCCTGCGGTCGATACCTCGGTCAGTCCGGTCGCCAAGCCCAGTGCCAAAACCAGCCCCGACTCCAAGGGCAAGGGCAAGGCCACGGACCACGTCGAGCTCGATCAGACCACCATCACGGGCAATCGCGAACTGCCCAACGTGATGGTCATCGTTCCCTGGAAGGAGGCTGCACCCGGTGAACCCGGGAAAGCGGGCCACTCCTTGCTGGACGAGGCGCTGATGCCACTGGACCGCGAGGAATTCCGGCGAGAACTGCAATACGACGCAGCGTTGCGTGGCAAACCAGTGCCCACGCCCGCCGCGGCAACCCCTGTCACCAAACCTTCATCCCCTTGATTCACCCGGCGCCCCCGGCCTGTGGCCGGGAGCACCTACTACGGAGCGGACCCCAAGATGCATTCCTTCGACATCATCGTGAACTTCTTCAAGCAGGGCGGCGCATTCCTTTACCCCATCGCGCTCGTCTGGGTCATCGGCCTGGTCATCGCGGTGGAGCGCTTCATCTACCTGAACAAGGTAGGTAGCGGCAACAAGTCGTTCTGGGGCGAACTCCAGCCGTTGCTGGAGGGTGGGCGCTTCAAGGAAGCGCTGGCGGCAGCCACCGCTTCGGACACGGCGTTGGCTCAAGTCATGCGTTACGGCCTCAGCCGCATTCCGGGCTCGCGCCGTCGTGACGATGTCGAGAAGGCCATGGAAGAGAGCCTCATCGAAATCATTCCTCGCCTCGAGCAGCGCACGCACTACCTGGCCACCATGGCCAACATCGGCATGCTCATGGGCCTGCTGGGTACGGTCATCGGCCTGATCAACGCGTTCGCCGCCGTGGCCCAGTCGAACCCGGCCGAGAAGGCTAGCCTGCTGGCGGCATCCATCTCGGTGGCCATGAACAACACCGCGCTGGGTCTGGTGGTTGCCATCACGCTGCTGCTGTCCCATATGTACCTCGAGACGCGTACCACCGAACTGACCGATAGTCTCGAGGTGGCGACGGTGAAGGTGATGAACTCGTTGTACGAGAGCCAGCAAGCTGCCAACGCGTCGGCCGGCAACGGCCCGACCGGTGGTCGTGCATGAGTGGCTCCCGCATAGCCCGGCGTCAGGCGCGTTCGCGCGCCCGGCGTCAGGGCAGGAGTGACATCAACATCGTCCCGATGCTGGACGTGATGGTCATCCTCATTTTCTTTCTCATCTTCACGGCAGTGTTCTCGAAGACGCGCATCCTCGAGTTGAACCTGCCGGCGGAGGTGCCGAAGGAACTCGAGCCCGTCAAGGAACTCGAGTTGGAGGTCATCATTCGCCACGATGTTCTGGAAGTGGCAGACCGCAAGACGGGCTTGCTGCAAGCCTTCAAGGTGGGTGACGCCGGCTATGACCTGAAGGCGCTGGGTGACTACCTGGCCCGTGTCAAGGCACGTTTCCCCGACAAGAAGGACGCCACCGTGCTGCCCGAGCCGGATGTGCCCTACGACACCATCGTGCAGGTGATGGACGCCGTGCGCACCTACGACGGCATGCAGGATGGACAACCCGCCCGCGGCGAGCTGTTCCCGCAGGTGGCTCTGGGAGACGCGCCCAAATGATCCGTTCACGCTTCAAGCAACGCGGGCGCGGACGCAAGGTGGGCAAGGGCGGCGGTGGCCACGGCATGCCTGCGCTCATCCCCATGATCGACATGTTGACGATCATGGTGGTTTACCTGCTCGTGCACACCGCGGACTACGAAATTCTTCCCAACACGAAGAACATCGCCATTCCCATGTCCACGGCGGAGAAGGCGCCGCGTGAAACCGTCACGATGCTCGTGACGCGCGATGACCTGTTCGTGAACGGGGCCAAGGTGATGACGGTAGCAGCGCTGGATGCCGAAACCCTGCCGACGGCGGCGGTGCTGGTGCAGGCACTGCGCAACGAGGCGGCCAAGTCACGCGTGGGTGTGGCGGCTGCGGCGCCGGCCGAAATTACCGTCATGGCGGACAAGGGGCTGCCTTACCGCATCTTGCGCAAGATCATGAACGCCGGCACGGCAGCCGAGTACGGCAAGCTGTCGCTCGCGGTCGTGGAGAAGGAAACTGCAGCGCGAGGGCCGGCCCCATGACTCTTGCCACCGCCGCGGCGACGTTGGATGGCGTGAGCCTGCCCGGCGTCTACCGCAGTTTCGATCTTCCCTGGACGGCGGATACGCAGTCGCAGCAACGTTTGCGCCGTGTGGGCGCCCTTTTGCTGTTGCTGTTTCTGGTGGGGGCCTTGGTCATTCCCTTCCTGCCGGTGAGTGAACGGGCGAAGCCCGCCGCCTTGCCGGACGAAGTGGTGCAACTGGTGCTCGAGCCACCCCCCGAACCGCCGAAGCCACCGAAGCCGGAGCCGAAGAAGCCGGAGCAGAAGGCAGTTCCCGCCAAGCCGACCAAGCCGGTCGATCGCGTGCAGGAGGCGCGCCGCAAAGCCGAGTCCGTGGGCGTGCTGGCGTTGAAGGACGAGCTGAAAGCCTTGCGCGATGCGTTCGAGCCGACGGCTACGAATATTCGCAATCTCGATGCCAAGACTGACGGTCCTTCGCGTGCGGAGCGCTCCATCCTCACCTCCAACGCCGGTGCGGCGAGTGGTGGTGTGGCGACGGCGCCTTCCAGTCGAGGGTTCGGTGGCGGTGCCGGTGCGCTGAAGGGCGTCGGAACCACGCAGGCCAGCCCCTCGTTCGGCGACAAGTTCGGCAGGCAGGCTTCGGTGCAGCGCGATGGCAACAGCGGCAAGGCAGCGCGTAGTCGCGAAGAAGTCGAGCTCATGTTCGACCGCAACAAAAGTGCGCTCTATGCCTTGTACAACCGTGCCTTGCGCGACAACCCGGCCTTGCAGGGCAAGCTGGTGGTGCAACTGACCATCGCGCCTTCCGGCGAGGTGACGGAAGCCCACGTGCTGTCCAGCGAACTCGGCGATGCGGAACTCGAGAAGCGCATCATCGCCCGCATCAAGGGTTTCCGGTTCGAAGCCCGCGACGTGGAAACGCTCGTGGCGCGCAAGACCATCGAGTTCTTCCCGGCGTAGCGCGGGCAAGGGAACGGCATGTACACGCTTTACATCGCGAACAAGAACTACTCCTCCTGGTCGCTGCGGCCGTGGGTGCTGCTGAAAGCGCTCGGCATTCCCTTCAGCGAACAGCTGAAGCCGTTCGGGACAGGACCGGGGGAGGGTGGCTTCGCCGCCTTCTCGCCGACAGCCAAAGTCCCTTGCCTGCACGATGGCGATACGGTTGTCTGGGATTCGCTCGCCATCACGGAATACCTCGCCGAGGCACACCCCGCGGTGTGGCCGGCAAGTCGTGAAGCGCGTGCGTGGGCACGTTGCGCGGCAGCAGAGATGCATTCCGGCTTTGCAGCCCTGCGCAACGAATGCACCATGACCGTGGGACAGCGCATTCGGCTTCATGCGCCCAGCGAACGTCTGGCAGCAGACGTCGCGCGAATCGACGCGCTATGGAGCGAGGGGCTTGCACGCTTCTCGGGCCCGTTCCTGGCGGGCGGCGCGTTCACTGCCGTGGATGCCTTCTTCGCACCGGTGGCGTATCGCATCCGTACTTATGGCCTGGTGTTGTCGACGGCCTCTGCTGCCTACGCCGAGCGTTTGCTGCAGTTGCCGGCCATGCGCGAATGGGAAACCGCGGCGCTCGCCGAAACCTGGCGCGAAGCGGCGCACGAGGCGGAAGCCCTTGCGCTTGGTGCAATCACTGCCGACTACCGCGCGACGGGCGCTTAGCCCAGCGCGGCACGCCTAACCCAGCGCGCCGGCGGCCTGCAGCGCGGCAATCTCTTCCGTGGTGAAGCCGGCGGCGCCGAGCACCGCCAAGGTTTGCGCCCCTTGCCCGGGAATGGCGAAGTTCACCTGCCCGGGCTCCTTGGCGAACTTCAGCGGCGTCCCCACATGCTCGATGCCGTCTGCATCGTGCAGCAGCATCTGGCGCGCTGCTACATGCGGCTCGTCGAACGCTTCGCGGACATTGCGCACCGGCGCGAAGCCGATGTCGCGCCCGCGGAAATACTCCACCCATTCCGCCTGGGTTCGCGTGGCGAACCACGCATCCAGCACCGCCACGATGGGGGCCTGATGCGGGCCCGGGCCACGCTCCGCCAATGGCACCAGGTCCAAGTGTCCCAGTTCACCCAGCAGGCTGCGTACGAATTTGATTTCCGCGGCCCCGAGGGCCACGTGCCGGCCATCGGCGGTGCGATAGAGCCGATAGAACGCGTTGCCACCCCACGGGCGCTCGCGCAGACGATCGGGAGGCTGCTTGTCCACGAACACGTCGCCCAGCACATTCGGCATGGAGGCGATGACGGCGTCGTGCATCGACAAGTCGAGATAGTCGCCTTCCCCGGTTTGCATGCGGCGATACAGCGCCATCAGCACGCCGGACAGTGCCAGTAGCGAGGCAGTGAGGTCCGCCACCGGTACCGGTGGCATGGTGGGCTGGCCGTCGCTGCCGAGATTCAGGCTGACCAAGCCACCCATGGCTTCCGTCGCCACGTCATGCGCCGGCACGCCGCTCAACGGACCGGTTTGCCCGAAGCCGCTGATGCTCACGTAAACGATGCGCGGGTTGCGAGCGGCTACGGCGGCGTAGTCGACGCCCAGACGCTTCACCACGCCCGGCCGGAAGCCTTCGATGAAGACGTCGGCGGTTTCGGCGAGACGCAGCAGGGCCTCGCGGCCGGCGTCGTTCTTCAGGTTCAACACCACGCTGCTCTTGCCGCGATTCAAGTTGCGGAAGAACGTCTTGTGTCCACCTTGACCCTTGCCGATGTGCCGGCCGGGGTCGCCCTCGCCGGGGGCTTCCACCTTGATGACTTCGGCGCCGTGGTCTGCGAGGTGCATCGACAGATACGGACCGGGCAGGAACATCGACAGGTCCAGGACCTTCAGGCCTTCAAGTTTCATTGTCGTGTCCTTGTGGCCCGCCCTTGTCGCGGGATTTTCGCTTGAATGTCACCCCGTCGTCGCCGGCGGGG
>JBEGRA010000028.1:0-2587 GCA_041180705.1 Pseudomonadota bacterium
GCCGAACCAGCGGCATGCGGGTGGCTCCGCCAATCAGCACGATTTCCTGCAGGGTAGCGGCCTTCACGCCGGCATCGCGCAGGGCACGCAGCACGGGTTCGCGCAGTCTGGCGATCAGCGGTTCGGCCAATGCTTCGAATTCCGCACGCGTGATTGTCAGTTGGAATTCCTGCTCGTTCCACACGAACCGGAGGTCCGTGCTCTCCGCCTGGCTCAGCGCACGCCGCCCGCGTTCGGCGGAGGCTCGGAGCACTTCGCGCAGCTGCTGGTTTTCGTCGAGACGACTGTAGCCGAGCCGCGCGGCGAACTCCGTGAAGAGGCGCTGCATCAAAACCGAGTTGAAATCCTCGCCACCGAGATGGTTGTCGCCCGTGCTCGCGCGCACTTCGATGACGCCATCGAACAACTCGAGCACGGACACGTCGAACGTCCCGCCGCCGAGGTCGAACACCAAGTAGCGGCTTTCAGCGCCATGCTGCTGGATACCGTGAGCGAGCGCGGCGGCCGTGGGTTCATTCACCAAGCGCTCGACAACGAGTCCGGCCAGTTCCCCGGCGCGGCGCGTGGCCTTGCGCTGCCGGTCATTGAAGTAGGCCGGCACGGTGATGACGGCGCCGGTAATCGGGGTACCGAGAGCCGCTTCCGCGTCAGCCTTCAGTTGCTTCAGCACCAGCGCGGAGAGTTCCTCCGGCAGAAACTCGCGGTTGCCGAGACGGGTGACATGCTGGCTGCCCATGTAGCGCTTGAAGGCGCTGGCAGTGAGGTGCGGGTGCGTGGCTTGGCGTTCGCGAGCGGCCAACCCGACGAGCAGTTGCCCATTATCGGCGAGACTGACGGCCGAGGGCGTCAGGCGCTGGCCGAGCGCATTCGGCAAGAGGCGCGGCACGCCGTTTTCGAACACGGCCACGGCACTGTTGGTAGTGCCCAGGTCAATACCTACCCACATCGTTTGATTCCCCTCGCCAATGGCGGGAATTATAGAGCGGGCAGGGGACGAACTCTTACTGGATGGGCAGCCCGACCGCCTGGACGACTGGCCGCAGCACGAAACTGCTTTCCACGCGGGCGACGCCGGGCAGTTTGGTGAGCACCTTGCTATGCAGACGCTCGAAGTCGGCGGCGTCGCGTGCCACCACGCGCAGTACGTAGTCGCTGCCGCCGGTGGTCAGGTAGCACTCCATCACTTCCGGCACCGTGCGCACTTTTTCCTCGAAGGCCGCGAAGTCCCGGTCCGTCTGCCGGTTGAGCGTCAGGCGCACCAGAAAACTGGTGGACAGGCCAACGCGTGCCGGGTCCAGCACGGCGATGTAACGGGCGATGACGCCCGATTTTTCGAGTGCCTTCACGCGCCGCAGGCAGGCGCTCTCCGACAGGCCAACGCGTTGCGCCAATTCCGCATTCGGCAGGCGCCCATCGCGCTGCAGTTCCTGAAGGATGCGTCGGTCCGTTCGGTCGAGTTCGGCGAGCATTTCCATTTTCCTGAAAGATTCAGGCGTAAAAATGCCACAAGAAGGCAGAAAATTCCATAGCGGGTGGGGTTCGGGCGGCCTTTATGCAAGCCGCTGCGACGGCAGTGGCAGCAAACTGGAGGCCTTCGCACCGCTGGGCGGTGTGCCCATTTTCCACAGGAGCGTCCCCATGAAGATCGGTGTCCCTCGCGAGATCAAGATCCACGAATATCGCGTCGGCCTCGTGCCGGCTTCCGTGCGTGAACTCGTCGTGGCCGGCCATTCCGTTGTGGTCGAGTCCGGTGCCGGGCTCGGCGTGGGGTGCAGCGACGCCGACTACGTGGCCTCTGGTGCCAGCATCGTCGCCGATGCGGATGCCGTGTTCGCCGCCGCCGACATGATCGTGAAGGTGAAGGAACCGCAGCCCGTCGAGTGTGCGCGCCTTCGCCGGGGCCAACTGCTGTTCACCTATCTGCATCTGGCGGCGGACGAAGAACAGGCCCGCGCCCTCATGGCCAGCGGCGCCACCTGCATCGCCTACGAGACGGTCACCGCGCCGGATGGCTCCCTGCCGCTGCTGATGCCGATGAGCGAAGTGGCTGGTCGCATGTCGGTGCAGGTGGGTGCCACCTGCCTGCAGAAGGCCATGGGCGGCGCTGGCGTGCTGCTCGGTGGCGTGCCGGGCGTGAAGCCCGCCAAGGTGGTGGTCATTGGTGGAGGCGTGTCCGGCACCCATGCGGCCGAGATGGCCCATGGTTTGCGCGCGGATGTCACCATCATCGACCGCAGCATCAAGCGCCTGCGCGAACTCGATGTGCAGTTCGGCGGCGCGGTGAAGACGCTGTTCTCCAACGTGGCCAACATCGAGAAGGCTGTGACGGGCGCGGACTTGGTCATCGGTGCCGTACTGGTGCCAGGTGCTGCGGCGCCGAAGCTTGTTACCGAAGACATGGTGCGCATGATGCGCCCCGGCTCGGTGCTGGTGGACATCGCCATCGACCAGGGTGGCTGCTTCGCTACCAGCCGTCCGACCACGCATGCCGAACCCACCTACGAGATGCATGGCGTGGTGCACTACTGCGTGACGAACATGCCGGGTGCCGTGGCCCGCACTTCGGCCTTCGCCCTGAACAACGCAA
>JBEGRA010000029.1:0-12833 GCA_041180705.1 Pseudomonadota bacterium
CCCCGCCAATGCGGTGGGGCGGGCGCGCGCCCTCGACGGCCTGGCCAAGCTGGCGCGGCGCACGCCGCACCCTTTGGTGGTGTTGGGCGACTTCAACCTCACGCCGCATGACGGGGCATTCCCCCGTTTGCTGGCGGGTGGGGGGCTGTGGAACACCGCAGCGGAAAGCGGGCTGCTGACCACCTGGCCCGCGAGCGCGGGCCGGTGGGCCGGGCGGTTGCCCGGACTGCAGATAGACCACTGCCTCGTCTCGCATGGCATCCGCACGGAAAGCTTCTCGCTGGGGCCTTGGGTGGGTTCGGACCACCGGCCGATTCTGGTGCGGCTGGAAGTGCCGGTGGTGCTCAGCGCACCGGGGGCGGGCCGCTCGACATCCCCGCCGTAAGCGCCATGCGCATGGCCGTTTCCACGGGCATGTCCAGCGGCTCGCATTGGTCCTTCGGCATGTACACGGTGTAGCCACCGATGCCGTAGCTCATGGGCAGGTAGACGGCCACCAGGTCGATGCCGCCGGCCTGGGCTTCCAGTTCAGGCAGGTCATCGCGGGTGATGAAGCCCAGCAGTCGCATGTCGCCCCAGCGCACCACCACCACGCTGCGCAGGTCGCGGTTGGTGGTGGTGCCGGTGGGCAGGAATTGCATGAGGTCGCGGACTGCGCCATAGACGGTCTTCACGCCCGGAATGCGGTCGATGAATTGGTCCAGCCAGCCCTGCAACCGGCGCACCACGTAGGCGTTCACGAGCGTGCCCACTGCCAGCAGGAACACCAGGCCCACGAGCAGGCCCATGCCGGGCCGGTAGCTCTCCGGGCGGATGAACCACAGCAGGAAGGTCTGCATCAGCGATTCGGTGGTAGTGACCAGCCAGTAGACGGTGTAGGCGGTCAGGCCGAGGGGCAGTACGGCCACCAGGCCTTTGGTGAGCAGTCGGCCAAGACGTTTCATGGGGCAGGCGCCTCTGGGCGCGATAAGGTAGGGGCTGTAGTGTCGCATGCGGCGACGCCGGGTAGTGCGGGGAACAGTACATGCCAGCCATGAGCGAAGGGGCAGAGGTGGAGGTGGTGCGGGCGACGCTTCAGGCTTTCCTGACGGCGCTCGACCACGGCGAAGACGCGCTCGAGGCCTGGTTCACGCCTGACGCCACCATGTACTTCCCGTTCCGGAATTCGCAGGCCCTGCTGCACGGGCGCAGCGCCATCGTGGCCCGCTTTGCGCGCATGAATGCGCAACTGCGCGCGGCGCACGCTGCCCCACCCTACATCGGGTTCGGCATGCGGGACCTGCAAGTGGAATGGCTGGCGCCGGGTTGGGCGCTGGCCACGGCCATTTTCACGTTTGCGGACCAGTGGGGACGGCGCACCTTGCTGTTGCGCGCGGACGAAGGCCCGGGCGTGGCGCCACAGTGGCGCATCCATCACCTGCACGCTTCGAACTTGACCGCGCCGACTGCAGCGCCCGCGCCCTAGCGCGTGCCGGTGGCCGAGCGACAGCGCTCCGGCAGGGCGCTGGCGAGGCTGGCCACTTCCTCGAGTCTGTTCTTCGTGTCGTTCCACACGAGATAGCGCGTTACCAGTTGCTCGCCTTCCTGACGGGTAACGGTGAGCAATCGGCTATCGCGCCGGAACTGCACGGGCCCGTGTTCCGCGCCGGCGTCGAGGCAGGCGTTGTCCAGCGAGGCTTCGGCGAGCGCCGTGGGCCAGCGCACCTGTCCATTGCGCAGGTCCAGCAGGGCCAGTGCCTGACCGTTGCCGGGGCGTGGCGCCACCACGGCGGCGTTGCTGCCCCCGGGCACTGCGAACAACGCGAGTACGCCGGCGAAGTTCGGGCCCTTGGCGAGCGCCGCAGCGATGGCGGCCTGATCACGCTGCAGGCGCGGGTCCGCGCTGTCGGCGTCCACACTGGTGGCGGCAGTGCCTGGCGGCAGCAGTGTCGCGGGGTATTCGCTGAAGCGGGGCGCGGCGAGCGCCGCCTCGGTATAGCTTTCCCCCGGACCCCGGCCCAGTACGGCATCCAGACGGGCGGCACTGGGCTCGTCCAGATACCAGTCGGTGAGGTCCACACCGTCGACGCGGCCGGTCTTCCACACCTGGACTTCCACCAGGCTGTGGTCCGAACAAGCACCGGCGCGCAGTGCTTGCGGGTTGCGCGAACAGGCGGCGAAGCGGGAATACGCGCCGTAGATGTCGGGAGCGCCCGGCTCGTTCGGGCGGGCGAACAGCACCCACCGGCCCGGCGGCAACTGCATGGTGTAGCGCTTCTGCTGGCGCTGGGTGGTGAATACCAGATGCTGCCCGTTGCCCGGTTGCCAGGCATGAATGCGCAAGGCGGGGACGAGTTCGCCGAGGAACCCCAATTCGCCGCTGACAGTTCCGCCCACGGCCACGGCCGGCATAGCCAGCAGGCACGGCAAGAGAAGCCCGGCGAAAAACTTCTTGGGAAACATGGGAGTCCGGCGGGGAGTCGATGCGGACTCTGCGTTCTGCAGTGCAAAACGTCAAGCCCTTTCCGGGCGCTGCGGGTAGACTTTTTTCAAATGCCGCGCTGTGCACGGTCGGTTCCTGCGCTCGCAGCCTGGTGCGAGGCAAATCGGAGGAGTTTTCATGTCCACCCAGCCGCTCGAAATCGTACCTGCCACGCCGGCCGATGTGCCCTTGCTGCTGTTACTCATTCGCGAACTCGCGGAGTTCGAACAGCTGCTGCACGCCGTGGATGCCACCGAAGACAGCCTGCACGCGGCGCTCTTCGGCACCCGCCCGGACTGCGAGGCGGTAGTGGCGCGGGTGGGTGGCGAAGCGGTGGGCTTCGCGCTCTACTTCCATAACTTCAGCACTTTCCGCGCGCGGCGCGGTCTTTACCTGGAAGACCTCTACGTGCGCCCGGCCATGCGTGGCCACGGTGTGGGCAAGGCGCTGCTGCTGCATTTGGCCGGCATCGCCGTGCAGCGTGGCTGTGCGCGCTTCGAATGGTCCGTGTTGGACTGGAACCAGCGCGCCATCGACTTCTACCGTTCGATGGGCGCCGTACCGATGGACGAATGGACGGTGTTCAGGGTGAGTGGTGAGGCTTTGGACCTGCTTGGACGAAAGGCAGCCGCTACAGGAGAAAACGCATGAAACGTTTCACGGGTATGCGCTTGGGTTTGGCGCTGGCTTGGATGGGAATGGGTGCCATGCTTTCGGCGTGCAGCAGCACGCAGCCGCCGCTGCCCACCGTGGCGAAGGTGGACCTGCCGCGCTTCATGGGCCCTTGGTATGTCATCGCCACCATCCCCACTTTCCTGGAAACGGATGCGTGGAATGCGGTGGAGAGCTACGAGCTGGCACCTGACGGCACCATTGCCACGACTTTCACGTTCCGCAAGGGCGGCTTCGACGGGCCCCTGAAGACCTACCATCCCCGCGGCTTCGTGCGCGACACCACCACGAACGCCACCTGGGGCATGCAGTTCCTGTGGCCTTTCAAGGCGGAGTTCCTCATCACGCATCTCGACGAGCGCTACACGCAGACGGTCATCGGTCGCACGGCGCGTGACCATGTTTGGATCATGGCGCGAACGCCCACCATGGCCGAGGCGGATTACGCCGCGCTGGTGGCGGACCTGCGCAAGCAGGGTTATGCCGTGGAACAGTTGCGGCGTGTGCCGCAGCGCTGGCCCGAAGTGGTGGCTGTTCCTGCCGCTGCACTCGCTGGCTTGCAGGCCAGCACGCCTGCCTTGCGCGTCGTGGATGTGCGTTCGGCAGAAGAGTTTGCTGCCGGCCACGTGCCGGGTGCCATGAATGTGCCGCTGGAGCAGTTGCAAGCGAACCCGCTGGCGCAGGGCCTGAAGCCGGATGAATCCGTGGTGTTGTACTGCGCGACCGGCCGGCGTGCAGCGCGCGCCGCCGCGGCGCTGCAGGCGCGTGGCTACATGAGCGTGCGGCAGTTGGAAGGGCACTTCAGCGGGTGGCAGGTCGCGGGGCAGCCGGTCGCGAAGTAACTCGCGACCAAAAATCGCGGTCAGGGAATTCGCGCTTCAGCCGGCGAGCGCGGAGGCCAGGTCCTCCCGCAGGTCGCCGGCGTCTTCGAGGCCGATGGAGACGCGCAGCAAACCGGGCGGGGTTTGCGTGCCCGGACCTTCCATGGACGCGCGATGCTCGATGAGGCTTTCCACGCCGCCGAGACTGGTGGCGCGGGTGAATAACTGCACGCGTGCCGCTACCGCCATGGCCGCGGCGGCACCGCCAGCCACTTCAAAGGACAGCATCGCGCCGAACGCCGACATCTGGCGTGCGGCGAGCGCGTGTTGCGGGTGGTGTGGCAGGCCAGGGTAGTGCACGGCGGACACGTTCGGCTGGGCGGCAAGAAACTCCGCTACCGCCAGCGCGGTCGCGGACTGCGCACGGACGCGTAGCGGCAGACTCATGAGGCTGCGCCGCAGCAGCCAGCAATCGAACGGCGAAGGCACGCCGCCGCCTTCGCACTGGAAAGCCCGCAGGGAGTCAGACAGCGGGCCTGTTTCACGGATGGCTACCACGCCACCGGTGAGGTCGCTGTGGCCGCCGACGAACTTCGTGGTGCTGTGCATGACGAGGTCTGCGCCGAGCGCGAGCGGTTGCTGCAGCACGGCGGTGGCGAAGGTGTTGTCCACGGCGAGCCACGCGCCATGCTGGTGGGCGAGTGCTGCGAGCGCCGCGATGTCACTGACGCGCAGCAAGGGGTTGGAAGGCGTTTCTACCCACAGCAAACGCGTGGCTGACGTGAATGCCGCGGCCACTGCCGCAGGGTTTGTGGTGTCCACTTCCGTGTGCGTGATTCCCAACGGCGCCAGGATGCTGCGTAACTGCTTGCGAGTGCCCCAATAGCTGTCGTGGGAGACCAGTACATGGTCGCCGGTGCGCAGCGACATGAAGACGGCCAGAACGGCTTGCTGGCCGCTTGCGAAGGCACAGGCCTCCTGTGCGCCTTCCAGTGCTGCCAACGCTTTTTCCAACTGCTCGCGGTTCGGGTTGCCGGCGCGGCCGTAGTAGTGCGTCTGCGGATAGCTGCCATCAGGCGCGCGTTCGAACGTGGTGGACATCACCAACGGGCTGGCGACGGCACCCGTGCTCGGGTCCGGGGTGCGTGCGGCATGGACGGCTAGCGTGTCGATTTTCACGGGGCAGTTCTCTTGCAGAGGGCGTCTGGACAGTCAGCGGCGCGAACGGCCGATGGCCTCGGCTTTTTCGAGGTCTTCGGGCACTACCTGCAGGCCCACGGCGAGCAGGCGCGGACCACCATGCACAGTGAGCGCCGTGCCGACTTCGATGAGGTGGCTGTCGACGATATTCGGATGCGCTGCGGTGAGGGCAGCGAGGAGTACGCGGCCTTGCTCTTCCACGAGGCCATGCCCGACGAGTAGTCGGTAGCGCAGGCCCGGCTCCATGCGTCGGCCCACCCAGCGGGCGAACTGGTGCGTGAGGCCACTGCGACCGAACATCACGCCGCCGATGCCGACCGGGCCGGCGGCCGTGCTGCAGATGAGCGGCGTCATGCGCAGCCACCGGGCCACATGGCCTGCCCAGGCCGGTATGCGGCCACCGCGCACGGCGAATTCGAGTGTTGTGGGCAAGGCATACGTGTGGCTATGCGGACGCATGCGCTCCACGAAGCGCACCACTTCGTCGGCAGACGCACCGGTCGCGGCGTGTTCGGCGGCGGCCATCACCAGCAGGCCCTGGCCCACCGAGGCGTTGCGACTGTCGATGACCTTCACGCCGCCGCGCGACTGCACACGGCTGGCTGCCACTTCCGCAGCGCCGCAGGTGCCGCTATTCGCGCGGGTGACGTTGATGCTGACCACGGACTGGTAATGCGAGCCGAGAAATTCGAAGAGGCGACGGAAGTCGCCCGGAGGCGGTTGGCTGGACTTCGGGAACGGGGCGCCGGGTTCGTCGAGCAGGCGCAGGAAGGTGGCGAGATCCAGTGTCACCTTGTCGAGATAGCTGTGGCTGCCGATATTCACACGCGCGGGGACGCTGTGGATGTCGTAGCGTTCCATCCACGCTTCGGGCAAGTCGCCGGCGGAGTCGGTGGCAATGGCCACTTGCTGGCGGCGCGCATGGTGGGCGCTTTCCTGCTGGCGCTGCATGTCGTCGGCCTTCTGGCCTTCGACTGTGCCGAAGGCTTCCATGGCGCGGAACACCGCTTCCGGCTCGTTCACGTGCACATGCACCTTCACCTTGCGCTCGTGGCCCGCGACCACGAGGCTGCTGCCCAGCGTCGACAAGGTTTCACGCAGGGCGCGTCGATCCACGGGCGTATTGCCATCGCGGGCCAGCACGATGCATTCGGTGCACCAGCGATGGGTGAGGTCGCCGGTTTCGCCGGCGGTGGTGCGGTCGTCGTGTTCCACCACGGTGGTGTCGTCGGCCAGCCCGGCGTCGGGTTCGATGCCCGTGTCCAGGTAACCGACCATGCCCGTGAGCAGTTCCACGAAGCCCTGGGCCCCGGCGTCCACCACGTTGGCGCGCTTCAGGTGCTCGAGTTGGTCCGTGGTGCGCCGCGTGGCTTCTTCGGACTGCCGCAGAGCGACGCGCAGGATGCCGTGCACGTCGCGGGAGCCCTGCTGAACTTGCTCCCGGACGGCAGCAGCGCAAGCGGCGAGTACGGTGAGCAGCGTGCCTTCCCGCGGTTCTGCCATCGCATCGCGGGCATAGCGCGCTCCCCCTTCCATGGCAGTCGCCAATTCTTCGGCGCCGAGTGCGGGTGCCGCTGCGGCTTGGTCGCCGAGGCCGAGGAAGAACTGCGCGAGGATGGCACCTGAATTGCCACGAGCACCATCGAGCGCGGCGTCGGCGACGCGGGTGAGCAGTTGCCCGGCGTGCGGAATCTCGGCGCGCCCGAGTTGCTGGAACACGGCGTGCAGCGTCAGTGCCATGTTCGTGCCGGTGTCACCATCGGGCACCGGGAAGACGTTGATCTTGTTGATGTGTTCCTGCTGCTGCAGCAAGCGGCGGATGCCGGTGCGCAACGCGGCGGCGAGGCGCAAGCCGTCCAGGGACTCCAGCGCGGGCAGTGCCGCCAGCGGTGGCGCAGTGGTCGTCGCAATGCTCAAGTCCTATCCCCCTCGTCGACCGCGGCGCTGCCGGTTCCGGCGCGCCTTGCGGGTTTCTAGTTGCGCGGCAGCAGGAAGCGCTGGCCGCGGTAGTTCAGGATGGCGCCTTCTTCGGTGACGCGTTCCACCACCGGCCCTTCGGGCAGGACGGTGCCGTCGCGCGCGGTGTGGCCGTTGATGGAGATGAAGCTGCGGCCGCCGGCGCCGTCGTAGTAATGCAGGGATACCTGCAGTGCCGGTACGCCATCCGGCAGGCTGGTGGGCAGCGAGTTGTTGCTTTCGCCGCGGGGCTGGTTGGCAGCGGCACGGTTGGCGCCTTCCGCGGCCACGGCGTCGGCAGCACGTTGCGCCAGCGTGGGGGCCCCTGCCATGGTCCCGATGTCGGCCACCGTGGGCGCTGCGGCGGGCTCATCGGTGCGCACGGGGAACTGGGCTGGCGGAATGTCCGGTGTGGTGCGCTTGGCACCTGCTGCCGCGGCGCCGCCGGTGGTTTCAGTACCGGCGGCTGCCAGCCTTTCCAGGTCGCGGACCTCGCGACGTCCAGTCAGGTCGGGCGTGGCATCCGTCGCAGGTGCCGTGGAGCGCAGCATCAGCCACAGCAACAAGGCGAGGTTCGCGACCAGCAACGCGGTCACTGCCCACACCCACCAGGGCATGCGGTTGCGACCCCGCGCGCGGGGCAGTTCGCTGCGATGGGCTTCCGCTTCCCGCAGCCGTTCGCTTTCGCTCTTGCGCAGGGCATCGAGAATGATCGACATCAGCGGGCTTCCTGCGGGGTCAGCAAGGGCACGTCACGCGTGTCCGCCACGGCGTCCAGCACCATTTGCGTGCGGACGCCCGCGATGCCATCGACGGTGAGCCGGTGACGCCGCTGGAAGGCGCGGACCGCATTCAGCACGGCGCCGTCGTACTGGTCTCCCAGTGGCGCACGCGAGTGGCTGCCGCGCGCTTGCTGCAGCAACTCCGCGAGGCTGCGAACTTCGGGCCCGCGCATGCCATAGCTGAGCGAGCGGACGGGCTGGAAGGCGGGGCGCCACAGCAGCAACGCCTGCCCTTGCCAGTGCTGCAGCAGGTCGCCCGTGCGCACGGCGACGCCCTCGTTGCTGTTGCCCAGCGCCAGTCGTGCCTGCTCGCCGGCGACTTGCACCAGCAGCACCTGATGGGCGTTGCCATTGGCGTCCGTGATGGCAAGGACCGCCGGGCGCCGCAACTGCAGCAACTGGCTCCAGTTGCCTTGCAACGTAGCGCATTCCAGCCCGGCGGCGCTGGCCTGCGGGCACGGTGCTCCCTGCAGCGGGTCGTAGCGCAGGCCCCAGCGTGTGAACAGCCGCGCGATGGCGGTTTCGGTGCCGGTTTCCGCGGCGTGGGCCGCAAGGGCGGCGCCTACGCTCTGCAGGCCCGAGGAGTCGGTGGGCTCGCTTTCAACGGGGGCTTCGGCAGCGGGCGTGTTCGCGTTGGCGGCAGACGTTGCCGCCAGAGACGGTGTACCGCCCTGCGCACGGACGTCATTCGGGGTGCCAGCGGGTGAACGCAAGGCCAGCCAGAGCGCGGTGCCCAGCACCGCCACCCCCAGCACGGCGGCCGCAGAAGCGGCCCAGGCCGCCCAGGCCGGCAGCACGCGTCGACCATGCACTTCGCTCGCTGCCACACGCACCAGTGCCGGGGTGACGCGGTTTTCTTCCTGCGTGTAGGCCGCGAGCAGAGCACGGTCGCACAACACGTTGATGAGGCGCGGCGTGCCACGCGAGAGTCGATGCACTTCGTGCAGCGCCGCCGGCGTGAATAGCGGAGCGATGGCGCCCGCTACTTTCAGGCGATGGCGCACATAGGCCAGCGTTTCTTCGCGGGTGAGCGGCTCGAGGTGGTAGCGGCCGGTCACGCGCTGCGCGAGTTGGCGGAGGTCCGTGCGGGCCAGCAGTTCACGCAGTTCCGGCTGGCCGATGAGGATGACCTGCAGCAGCTTGGTGGTGGCCGTCTCGAGGTTGGTGAGCAGGCGCACCTGCTCCAGTACTTCCGGTGACAGCTGCTGCGCCTCGTCGATGATGACGACCACCCGCCGGCCCAGCGCATGACGGGCCAACAGGTATTCGTTGAGCACATCCACCAATTGCTTGATGCTGGAGCGAGCGGCGTCGGCTACGGGCAGACGCAATTCGTCGCAGATGCCCTGCAGCAGTTCCAGCGGCGAGACGCGCGGGTTCAGGATGAGGGCTACGTCGGCGTTGTCCGGCACCTGGGCCAGCAGGCTGCGCACCACGGTCGTCTTGCCCGTGCCCACTTCGCCCGTCAGTTGCACGAAGCCACCGGAATGGGTGACGCCATACAGCAGGTGCGCCAGCGCCTCCGCGTGCCGGTCGCTCAGGTAGAGATACCGCGGGTCTGGCGTGATGGCGAACGGTGGCTCGGCCAGCCCGAAGAACGTGGTGTACATGGTGCGGATGATAGCCCGTGCTGGCCGCTACCGCCCCGGTGATGCGGGGCGGTACGGAGCCGGGCTGTCCTGTACGTCCGAGGCGGACGCCTAGTAGCGCCAGCTGCGCGTGTCGGCGCCGGCCGGTGCCGTCATGAGCATGCGCTCCACGGCCCAGGGCAACACCATCTGCGGGTAGCGCAGGCGGGAATAGGCGTTGGGTCGCGTATGGTCGCCGTTCCAGCAGTGCTCGTCGCGATCACCGTAGTCCACTACCGCGTCGGAGGGCGGGTTCGCGGCGCGCAGGAACTGTTCCACGCCGTAGACGGCGTTGTTCAGGTAGTAGTTGTCCATGTCGCCCACGTAAATGCGCAGCTTGCCGCGCAGCTTCGGGCCGAGCGTGGCCCAGTCGCGCTGGAGGATGTGCGACAGGTCGTAGTGGTCGCGCCAGTAGGCCACGGTCACGGGGTCGATTTCGCCGGTGAACTTGTCCCAGACGCGGCGCGGATAACCATCGGGACCCGGCGGCGAGAACACGCTCTCCCAGACATCGAATTGATCGCCGGAGCGGCCGTGCGTGCCCAGCGCCAGTTCCCAGTGGTTGTTCTCTTCCATCGTGGTGTCGATATGGCCCAGCCAGTTGCGATGGGCCGGCCGCGGGGTGCGCTTGAACGGGTTGTCGAGGTAGTAGGCGTTCTTGTGTCCGTAGAGGTCCACCGTCATGTAGTGGTGGAAGTCGATGGGGTCGGGGCAGGCCACCCAGGCACCGTTGTAGTCGTCGGGATAGAACATCTGCACGGCCATGGCTTCCCAGCCGCCGGTGCTGCCACCGAACACGAAGCGCGCCCAGCCCTGGCCCAGGCCGCGATAGCGCCGTTCGATCTCCGGCAGCAGTTCGTACTGGATGGCATCGCCGTAAGGACCGTTGTTCGCGGAGTTCACCGCGTACGAGTCGTCGTACCAGGGCGTCGGGTGCTGGATCTCGATCATGAGCACGCGCGGGAACCCCGGGCTGGTCCAGGTCTGGAACAGCTCCCAGCCCAGTTGCTGCTGGATGCGGTTGTAGCCTTCCAGCCGGAAGCGCTTGCTGTAGGTGGGCTTCAGGTCCGGGTCGGGCGGGGTTTCGCGCCATTCACCGGGGCCATCCGGGAAGTGGCCATGGTTGATGACGAGCGGGTACCGCGCCTCCGGGTGCGTGTCATAGCCCCACGGCAGCGTGACGAAGGCGGCGAGGAAAATGTCACGGCCCCAGAACTTCGACAGGCGTTCACTGCGGATGCGCACGTACTTCACGTACGGCGTTTCCTTGAAGGCGGGAATGGCAGGAATTTCCGCCGACAGCGCCAGCGACACCGTGCTGCGCTGGCCGGGGTTCAGCTCGAGCGTGACGGGCGGGGAATAGAGGTTGCCGGGCTTGGCGTTCCAGTGCTGCCCTTCACCGCGGTCGGGGGCCAGTTCGAGCACGCGGCCATCCGCCAGGTGGAAGGTCTCGTAACGGTTCAACAAGGCCTGCACGCGGTACTTGCCGGCAGGCAAATTGCGCAGCGACTGCACCGGAAAGCCGAAGGCGGTGTCGTTCACCACGCGCTTCGTGCCTGGCTTCCAGTCCGCCACATCCACGCCGAAGAACGGGATGGCGTCGGCATCGAAAGCCACCATTTCGCGGGGTTCCGCTTCGGGGCGCTGGTCCGCTGGCGCGAGGATGAGCAGCAGGCGGCCCTTCTGGGCACCGCCGGCATAGCCTGCGGGCAGCGTGACGCTGAACGCCGGTGTGGCCAGTGCGGGTGCGGCAGCACCAATGGCCAACAGCAGCAGGCCGCCGCGCAGAAAGCGCTGGAGTGGGCCAAGCAGGGACTGGAAACGGTGTCCGGCAGACTGGGGCATGGGGGGCTCCCTTGGGGTGAAGCCCGAAGCCTAATCCTTTCGGCGCACCTCGGTGAAGCCATCCGCACGTTCTGTCGGCCGCTCCAGCACGTTCGCGCGCCGTACCGCCGCGGCACCGAACTTCGCGCGGATGGCATCCACGACGCTGTCGGTGCTGTCGCGGACGGCGTCTTGCGGCTTCTCGTCGCGAGCCGCGCTGGCAGGCGCGGACAGCAGGTCCATCTGCGTGGCAGGCACGAGGTTGCCGAGGCCCACGCCCAGCAAGCGGACTGCCGGCAGACCTTGTTCCTGATGCCATAGCGTGAACAGCCGGCGTGCCACCAGCAGCACCGCTTGCGTGTCGGCTGTCGGTGGCGAGAAGCTGAGCTGCCGGGTGAACGTGCGGAAGTCACTGCGGCGCAGCTTCAGTGTCACCGTTCCCGCCTCCCAGCCTTTGGCACGCACGCGCGTGCAGGCGCGGTCGGCCAGCGCCGTCAGGGCAGCGTGCAGGGCGGCGGGGTCCTTCAAGTCCCGATCGAAAGTTTCTTCGGCGCTGACTTGCAACTCTCGCCAGTCCGGCACCACGGGGCGTTCGTCTTCGCCGCTGGCACGGGCGCGCATGGCGCCCGCGTTGCGGCCGAATACGGCCCAGAGTTTCGCGTCACTGGCGCTACGCAGGTCGCGGAACGTGTGCAGCCCTGCGGCCTGCACGCGCGGCAGCGTTTTCGGGCCCAGTCCCCACAGCTTGCCGACGGACAGCGGGTCCAGCACGGCTTGCACGCGCTCGGGCGGCACATGAGTCAGGCCGTCCGGCTTGTCGAGGTCGCTGGCAATCTTGGCGACCAGTTTGTTGGGCGCCACGCCGATGGAAGCCGTAAGGCCGGTGGTGTTTTGAATGCGCAGTTTCAAGGCACGCGCGATCGTCAGTTCATCGCCCAGCAACTTGCGGCTGGCGGTGACATCCAGAAAGGCTTCATCGACCGACAGGCCTTCCACCAGCGGCGTCACCTCGCGGAACAGGGCGAACACCTGCCGCGAGACTTCCTTGTAGCGGTCCATGCGCGGTCGCACCACCACCAGTTCCGGGCACCGTCGACGCGCATCGCGCATGGGCATGGCGCTGTGCACGCCGAAGGCGCGGACCGCATAGCTGGCAGCGGCCACCACGCCGCGGTCGCCGTCACCACCCACTACCACGGGCAAACCCGCCAGCGCGGGGTTGTCGCGAATCTCCACGGACGCGAAAAATGCGTCCATGTCGACGTGGAGAATGGCGCGGTTCATCGACTGCGCGTCATCAGCCGCTGATGGCGCTGACCACGATGGTGAGCAGCATGACCACGAACAACAGCGCGAAATACGCGAAGCCCAAGCCGAAGAACTTCGCGAGCGTCCAGCCGCGGCTCTGGCCGTAGTACACGCGCATCGCGCGATAGGGGTAGATGCCTATCCAGAAAAGCAGCGCGGCTTGAATAATCGAAACGCCCAA
>JBEGRA010000030.1:0-9074 GCA_041180705.1 Pseudomonadota bacterium
CCCAGAAGTTGCCGTTCCGCATTCTGGGCACCGTCGAAGATGCTCTTCGCGCCGGCGCCCCCGTGGACGACTTGGCGGTTCCCGTCGCCGCGTGGATGCGTTTTCTGGTGCTGCGCCAGCAGCAACAGAGCGCGATTGTCGACCCCTTGGGGCCCCAATTGATGCCGTTGGTGGCCGCTGCCTTGCAGGAAGGGCGCGACGTGGTCGAGGCGGTCATGGGCCTGCAAAAAGTCTTTCCGGAAACGCTCCGTGGTTCGGAGCGTTTCAAGCAGGCTGTCCGGCAGGCCTTTCAAGCACTGCCGAACCTTCCCTACTAAGCGCCGCGACTAACCGCGGAGCACTCCCGGCAACCACAACGACAAGGCCGGGACGAAGACGACGAGCAACAGGACCACGAGTGCCGCCAGATAGAACGGCCAGATGCTGCGCAGGGCATCCGTGACTTTGATCTTGCCGATCGCGGCACCGACGAACAGGACGGACCCGACGGGAGGGGTAATCAACCCGATTCCGGCCGTGAGGATGAGGATGACGCCGAAGTGGACCGGGTCCACCCCGAAGGCCTTGGCGACGGGCAGGAAAATGGGCGTGCAGATGATGATGAGTGGTGCCAGGTCCATGAACGTACCCAGCACCAGCAGGATGACTACCAGCAACAGCAGGACGATGTGGGCTTCGCTGGCGATGGAAGTCAGCCATTGCACTGCCGCGGTGGGCACTTGCAGCCATGCCAGCAGCCAGCCGAACGAGGCGGCGGACCCGATGACAAACAAGATGAGACTGGCGGTGCGAGCAGCGCCAAGGCACGCTTCCACGAAACGCTCGAAGCCCAGGTTCCGATAGACGAGACCGGAAATGAGCGTGGCATAGACCACCGCGATCGACGCACTCTCGACTGCGGTGAAGATACCGCTCTTGATGCCGAAGAAAATCAGGCCAACCAGCAACAACCCGGGCAAGGCAGAAATCAGGCGTACGCCCACAGCCCGGATGCCCGGGAAGCCTTCCGCAGCGTAGCCCCGCCTGCCGGCGATGATGCGGGTCGTGATCATCAGCGCCAACGTCATGACTACGGCCGGTACGATGCCCGCCGCGAACAGGTCGGTAATGGAAATGCTGCCACCCGCCGAAGCGGAAAACAGAATGAGGTTGTGCGAGGGTGGAACCAGCAAAGCCACCAATGCCGCGGTGATGGATACGTTCACCGCGAAGTCCCGGTCGTAACCACGGTTCACCATTTGGGGAATCATGGTGCCGCCGATGGCAGAGACATCGGCGATGGCTGAACCGGAAACGCCACCGAAGAAAAGTGATGCAAGGACGTTCACTTGCGCCAAACCACCGCGCATCCTGCCCACCAGCGTGCTGGCGAAGGAGATGAGGCGGTCCGAGATGCCGCCGCGAAGCATCAGTTCACCGGCAAAGATGAACAGCGGAATGGCGATGAGCGATGAAGTGCTCGCGCCGGCCGCCGTCTGCTGGACCAGGACGAACGAGGGGAGGCCCAGATAAAGCAGTGTCGCCAGCGCCGCTGCCGCCAGCGAAAAAGCCACCGGAACGCCGATGAAGAGCAGCAGCGCCAGGACGCCAAATAGAATTGCTGTAGCCATGTTCTAGACCTGCTTGTTGTCGACTGCAGCGTTGACAGCGCGCACAAGGCCGCCCACGGCAAAGAGGCAAATCATGCTGCCGCCGGCCACGAGTGGGAGGTAGGACACGCCCTGGAAAAGCGGGGCACCAGCGATATTGATGCCCCAACCGTCTTTCACCAGCACGGCGCCCCAGCCGGCGATGAGGGCGCCGATGGCAGCGATGATGAGCCTGGTGGCCGTCTTCATCAGTCGCTGCAGTCTGGCAGGCGAATTCTCCACCGCAATGAAGAAGCCGAAATGGCTCTCCGCGTGAACACCGGCAGCAGCGCCGAGAAACATGGTCACGTTCATCAGCAGGAGCGAGAACGGGTCCGTCCAGCTGGGGGGAGCGTTCAGCACGTAGCGGGCAAAGACCTGCCAGGCCTGTACGCCGGCGAGAGCAATCAGTGCCGCGGCGGCAATCTTCAGACACAAACTGGCCAGCGTGTCCAAAGAAGACGAGCGAACAGCGGGAGTGGCTTCCATTCAGGCGACCTCGCGGATAAGGCTGTGGACCCGCTGCGCTTCCGGAGTGGCGAGCAAGTGGTCGAGCAAGGGCCGGGTAGTGGCGCGGAAGGCAGCGACGTCCACATCGTTGAAGTGCACGCCGTCCGTCACGAGTTTCGCGAACGACTCTTTTTCTGCAGCGTCCCAGAGCGAGCGCATGAAGGGAATCGAGCGTTGCGCTGCGTCAACCAGCGCGTCTCTGTCGCCCGCACTCATGCTGTCGAATACCCGACGTGAAATCAGGAGGGCTTCGGGGGAGTAGGAATGCCGGGTGTTGGACCAGAACCGCGCCACTTCGAATTGGCGACTGGTATGGAAGCTGCGGATATTGTTCTCGCCGCCGTCAATCAAGTGTGTACCGAGAGCGGAATAGACCTCGCCGTAGGCCAAGGGCGTCGGGTTGGCCCCCAGCGCAGCAGTCATCGCGATGAACAGGTCCGAAGGCGGGACTCGAACCTTCAGTCCGTGCAGGTCTGCCGGGTGTACTACCGGGCGACGAACGTTGTAAAAGCTTCGTGCGCCCGAATCGTAGATGGCAAGACAGACGAGCCCGCGAGAGGCAAAACTCGCGCGGATTGCCTGCCCGGCCGCACCGTCCATGGCTCTGCGCATGTGGTCGGTGGAGTCGAACACGAAGGGTGCCGCGGCCACGGCGGTGAGCGGAAAGGCATTGTTCAGCACCGCGAAATTCACTCGCGTGATGTCCAGGCCGCCGTACCGGACGAGGTCGATGGTGTCCGACTCCCTGCCCAATTGGCCGGCGTGGTAAACCTTCACCGAGTAACGGTCGTTCGTGCTCGCGGACAGCTCCCGGCCGAGGAAGCGAACGGCTTCCACGGTCGGGTAGTGGTCCACATGAACGTCTGCGGCGATGAGCGTCTTGCCGGGAGGCGCCGCCGAGGCAAAGCCGCCAATGGCGCAACCCGCCAAGCCCAAGGCCGAAGCCAGAGCATTCCGGCGAGTCCGGTCTACGGGTTCGCCCGGCATTGAGTTCGCAGCCGGCGTTGTTCCACCATGGCGGTCATGGATGATTTTCAAGGTGGCCTCCGGAAAATGCTCACCGCTGTTATAATGGAAACCGGTGTCATTCACAAGATTGCGCCCCTGCAGTGCGCATCTTCGCGGTGATGGAGACTTCGATGCTCGGTTTTGCCCGCTTCGTTCTTGTTGGCTGTTTGTCGGCCTGGGCCACGGTTGCCGTGGGGTCCGCCACACCGGCCACAGGCGACCCTTCGGCACCGGCCGGAATTTCGGCGTTTCCCGGGGCCGAAGGCCCAGCCGCGGCAACCCCCGGCGGGCGCGGCGGACAAATTCTGCGCGTGACCACGCTGGAGCCGACGGGCCCCGGCTCGTTGCTGGCGGCCATCGAGACGCCGGGCCCGCGCATCATCGTGTTCGAAGTCGGCGGCGTCATCGACCTTGGCCAGCGCACGGTGAACATCCGCGAACCGTACGTAACCATTGCCGGGCAAACGGCCCCCTCTCCCGGCGTCACTCTCATTCGCGGTGGCATCGATATCCGCACGCATGACGTGGTCATCCGGCACCTGCGGATACGTCCGGGCGACGCCGGCGGCGTGCGTTTCAAAGGCCCGGATTTCGACGCCATTTCCACCGTGGCCGGTCACGACGTCATCGTGGACCATTGCTCTCTGACATGGGCGACGGATGAAAACCTTTCCGCGTCCGGGCCGCGATTCGCCGGCGCCACGGCTGCCGACTGGCGGTTGGGAACTTCCTACAACGTGACCTTCAGTCATAACCTCATTGCCGAGGGGTTGGCGCACTCGGTACACCCGAAGGGCGAGCACTCCAAAGGTTCGCTGATTCACGACAACACCAGCGGCATTCTCATCGTCGGCAATCTCTACGCTCACAACCATGAGCGGAGTCCGCTGTTCAAGGGTGGTGCGCAGGGTTGGGTCGTCAATAACCTGATCTACGACCCAGGCCAGCGCGCCATGCACTACAACCTCATCGCGGAGGAGTGGCGCGGGCATCCCTTTGTCACCGGCAAGATTGCCGCCGTTGGCAACGTGCTGCGCGCCGGACCGTCCACCCCGACGGGTTTGTCTTTGTTCATGGTGGGTGGGTCCGGGGACCTCGACCTTTACCTCGCCGACAATCTCGCCGTGGACCGTTGGGGCAGCCCGTTGCCTCTGCGCGGGTCATACACCACCGCACCGGTCAAGGTCACGCTCCTGTCTCGGCCTGACTTGCCGACGGGTTTGAAGCCGCTTCCTGCGCGACTCGTGCAGGATGCCGTCATCAAGGAAGCGGGCGCGCGTCCGTGGGAACGCGATGCACACGACGTCCGCGTCGTGGCCAACGTCATCGAGGGCCGTGGTGGCATCATCGACAGCGAGGGCGATGTTGGCGGCTATCCGGTGGTGGCTCCGACTGCCGCTCCGTTCCGCGAGGAAGAATGGGACCTCGCGACCATGGAACGCCGTCGCCCTTGAAGCGATGGTGGATCATCGCAGCAGTGCTGCAGGCAATTTGCTGCAGCAATGGGCTGGCGCGGGCAGAAGCGCCGAGCCTCGCGGGTTTTGGCGATGCCATCCATCATTTTCAACTGAAGCGCGACGCTACCTACTCGCGGTATTCACCGGACGACGTTCGCTCCATCGCTGAAAACCTGCTGCTGCTGCAGCGTGACCATGGCGGCTGGGTGCAGAATCGGGACCCTCTGCAAATTCAGGATGAGGCAGGCCGTGAGAAACTGCTTGCCGAAAAAAGCCGCCCCGAGGGCAGCTTCGACAATCGCAACGTCTACACGCAAATAGCTTATCTCGCTGCCGCAGCCAAACAACTCGACGAACCCCGCTATCTGGTGGCGGCCAGCAAAGGCCTGGAATATCTGCTGCGATATCAGCTGAGCGATTGCGGTGGCTGGCCTCACTCGGTGCCGGCGTCAGCGCCGTATCAAGCCCATTTGACGGTGGCCGATGAAGTGTTTTCCGGTCCCTTGCAGTTGCTTCGCGCCATCCATGAGGGCGAAGGTCCATATTCCGCCTTCGCACCGGAACTCCGTCTGGCGGCAAGTCAGGCACTGCAGCGGGGCGAGGCCTGTCTGCTGCGGCTGCAGGTCCGTCAGGGAAAGCTGCTCACGGGCTGGGCGGGCCAATACGATGTGAAGACCCTTCAGCCCGCTGGCGGCAGGAGTTTCGAGCTGCCAGCGCTGGTGGTGCAAGAGACGGTCGACATCGTTCGATACCTCATGCGTATCCCCGCGCCGTCGCCGGCTGTCGTGGCAAGTGTCGAAGGAGCAACCCGTTGGCTCGCCACGGTGAAGATGAGCGGCTGGCGGCAAGAGCGGGTGGAACTCGGCAAGACCGTCGAATACCCGCACCACCGCGCGGAATTCGATTACCGGTTGGTGAAGGATTCATCCGCCCCGCCGCTGTGGCCCCGCTTCGTCGATCTCGCAGACAATTCGATCGTACTGGCGAACCGCGACGGCGTTCGTGTCCGTGATTACTCGCTGGTGGATCCCGAGCGGCGCACCGGCTACGCCTGGTTCGGCCAGTGGCCCCGCAAGTTATTGGACGAGGACCTGTCGCTTTGGCGGGCGCGGCATCACCTGACGCGTCCAGTGGACTGACGCACGACGATTTCCGGCGTGAAACTGTGCTGCGGCTGGGCGGCCGGGTTCTCCGCCGGCTCCACCAGCAGGCGGGCTGCTGCTCGTCCCATCTCGCGAATGGGTAGCCGAACAGTGGTCAGTGCCGGCCACAACCTCGCCGACGTCGGCGTATCGTCGAAGCCGACGATGGAGATGTCCTCCGGAATCCGGAGCCCGGCCATCCTGACGGCGACATAAGCTCCTGCGGCCATTTCGTCATTGCCGGCGAAAATGGCAGTTGGACGCCGGGAGCCATACAGCAACCGCTCCGTCGCCTTGAGGCCCGATTCGAAGGTGTAGGCGCCTTCGATGAGGCGTGAGTCCGGCAACTCGATTCCCGACTCCGCGAGCCCGGCTCGAAACCCCGAACGGCGTTCGTGCGCCGACCGGAAACTGTTCGGACCGTGAATGTGGGCAATGTCCGTGTGTCCCAAGGCCGCCAGATGCCGCGCTGCCTGCGCCGCACCCTCGGCGTCGTTGGTCACGATCATTCGCGCTGGAACGTCCAGCGGCACGCTGGCGATACGGACGTAGTCGGCGTCCAGCGAGCGGAGCAGTCCGACGACGGCTTCGTCCTCCGAAACGGACGGTGGAAGAACGAGCCCGTAGGGCCGATGCTGCTCGATGAAGCGCCCGAGACGGCCCAGATAATCTGCATCGGCTCGATCGCAGGGGCGCAGCACCAGTTGGAAATCGGTGTCCTGAATGGCGTCGAGAATGCCGAACTGCATGTTCACGACGTATTGCGGGCTGGGGTTGTAGTAGACCAGCCCGATCAGGAAAGACCTGCCGAGCGCCAATGCTCTGGCCTGGGGGTCGGGTTTGAAGCCAGCGGCCGCGATGACGGCATCGATCAACTGCCGGGTTCGGGGTTTGACGAGCGGGCTGTCGTTGATGACACGCGAAACCGTCTTCTTCGATACCCGGGCAATTCGGGCGATATCGTTGATGGTGGTTCGGGCCTTGCTCTTCTTCAGGTCCTCGGCTTCCTGGATGGCTGTTTGCAGCCGAACGGGGTCGATGGTGGGGGGTGACTTGGGCAAGGAAAAACCCGCGGATGAACGAAAACCGGCAAAAAACGATTGTCGACCCCTTGACCGGCGATAGGCAAGCGGTCCGGTCGAAAAAAATGATACCGGTTTCCTTTTCGCGCACTCCTGTCCTATACTCGGCACCTCGCCTGGCTCCGGAACGCCCCAAATCGATGGTCAAACAGCCTTCCGCCGTCGCTTCACCTGACTTGCGCGCACGCGCGTTCGTGCGGGCTCGGTCCTGTGCGCAACCATTGGCAGATTACCCGGGAGCTATTCCGACCAGCTTGGCGGAGGCCTATTCCATTCAGGAAGAAGCCATTCGTCGCTGGCCGGATGTGGTCGCGGGTTGGAAGATCGGCCGAATCAACGCTCCATGGACGGAGCCCCTCGGTACCGATCGTCTCGCGGGCCCGGTGTTCCGCAAGCATGTCCACCAGGCGGTGGCCGGACTCGCCATGCCGATTTTCGTCGGTGGATTCGGCGCCGTTGAAGGTGAGGTCGTGCTTGTGCTCGGCCGAGACGTGGCACCCGACCAGTCGCGATGGACGCACGAAGAGGCTGCCGCCGTAGTGGGCTCCGCCCGGCTGGGAATCGAAGTCGCATCCAGTCCCTTGGGCGCCATCAACGATTTGGGCCCACTGGTCACCATTTCCGACTTCGGCAACAACAATGGGCTGGTGCTTGGTCCTGCGCTCGACGTAAAGGCAGCGCTTGCGGGTGACTACGCCTTCGAAACCCGCATCGACGGAGCGCTCGTCGGCAGCGCCACGGCCACGAGCATTCCCGGTGGCCCGGTCGAATCGCTGCGCGCCTTGCTCGACATTTGCTCCGCGAGGGGGCTGGCGCTTCCGGCCGGCACCTTGGTGTCCACGGGCGCCGTCACGGGCGTGCACGTCGTGAACCCGGGGCAGGCGGCCGCCGTGACGGTGCTCGGCGTGGGCACCATTGAATGCGAGTTGGTTGCTGCGCGGGTCAACGACGCCCCGTCTGCCGCGGCCTGAAAAACCTGTCAAATGCTACCGGTGACAATTCATTGAGGTTCTGAAAATTCCAGGGGCATGACGGCGAGACCTGCTTGCCGGAGCCCTGCCATACGATTCATCGAGGGGGAGTAAGCAAAATGGGTTTCCAGTTCAAAGACCGCAAGTTCCCGCTGCTCGCCAGCGCTATCAGTCTGACGCTGGTCGGGGGCGCTGCCCATGCCCAGCAAGCTGCCCCGGCTGCCACCGACGACGTGGAAACCGTGGTGGTCAGCGGCTACCGCGAGAGCCTGCAGCAGGCGCTGGCCATCAAGCGCGACCAGACGGGCATCGTCGAAGCGATTACTGCTGACGATATCGCCGATTTCCCGGACCTGAATTTGGCCGAGTCGCTCCAGCGCGTTCCTGGCGTCCAGATTGACCGTGACGGCGGTGAAGGCCGCTCCATCAATGTGCGCGGCCTGAGTTCCGACTTCGTGCGCGTTCAGCTGAATGGCATGGAGGCGCTCGCCACCACCGGTGGTCGTGACGGCCGTGCCAACCGCAATCGCCAGTTCGACTTGAACGTGTTCGCCTCGGAACTGTTCCGCAGCGTTACAGTCACGAAGTCGCAGTCTGCCAATCAGGACGAAGGCTCGCTCGGCGCCACGGTTGGCCTGACCACGGCAAAGCCCTTCGACTACAGTGGCTTCGTCATGGCCGCCGGTGCCCAGTTGTCTTACAACGACTTGGCCAAGCACAAGGACCCGCGCGCCACGTTCCTCATTTCGAACCGCTGGATGGATGGCCGTCTCGGCGCCCTGTTCTCCGTCGCCTATTCCACCCGCAACACGTTCGAAGAGGGCTTGAGCACGGGCCGCTTCCGCGTACCGGCAGATGACGGTTGCGTGCCCACCACCGTCGCCGGCGTCATCACCAGCTACGTGAATACCACCCGTTGCTACCAGTCGGTGGGAACCGTCACCGATGCCAGCGGCACGGTGCTGACGGGCCTGGCTGCGCAGCAGGCCGCTTTCAACGCTGCCCATCCGCGTATTCCCCGTTACGGCCGGATCGGCTACGACCGCGAGCGCATCGGCGCTACGGCTTCGTTCCAGTTCGAAACCGAAGGCGGTACCCGCTTCACGCTCGACAACCTCTACGCGAAGCTCTCGCAGACGCGTTCGGAGGAATTCCTCGAGGTCATTTCCTTCGCCCGTGAAACCGGCGCTCAGGGCTTCCGCACCGTCGACCTGGTTTCTGGCCGCGTGGACAACAACCACACGCTCGTCGCGGCGACGTTCAACGATGTCGACGT
>JBEGRA010000031.1:0-8731 GCA_041180705.1 Pseudomonadota bacterium
CGGCATGGCCGCCCTGGTGCATCTGGCCGTCCTCGTCGGCACCTTCTACGGGACGTCGCTGCTGTTCGTGGTGCTGGTGCTTGGAAGCATCGCCTGGCTCGCGGGGTTCTCCCTGCTGGGCCTCGTTCGCTATCTGAAAGAAGAACTGCTGCTGGTATTGGGAACCTCGTCTTCCGAGGCCGCCTTGCCCAATCTCATGACGAAACTGGAGCAAGCCGGCTGCCGAAAATCGGTGGTGTCGCTGGTAGTACCCGCCGGCTATTCGTTCAATCTGGACGGCACCAATATCTACATGACGCTTGCCGCGTTGTTCATCGCGCAGGCGCTCGATGTACCGCTGACCCTGACCCAACAGTTGCTGCTGCTGGCAGTCGCCATGATCAGTTCGAAGGGAGCCGCTGGCGTCACCGGTGCCGGCTTCATCACGCTGGCGGCCACGCTGTCGATCGTTCCCGATGTCCCGGTGGCAGGCCTTGCGCTCATTCTCGGCATCGACCGCTTCATGAGCGAATGCCGTGCATTGACGAACTTCACGGGCAACGCCGTGGCGACGGTAGTGATTGCCGGGTGGGAAGGCGCGCTGGACCGGGACCAACTGCGCCAAGCGTTGAAACGATAACGCAGTGCTGACGAGACCAGTGCGGAGGCGAGCAAACGGACCGAGGGTCAGAACTCGTCTTTGCCGCCGGTAATCTCCTTTTCTTTCTCGTCCGCGATGATCGCGACCTGCTCGTAAGCCGTGCGCAGCCCTGCAGCATCCAGGCCCGCCGGCAACTGCATGCAGTAAACGAGGCCCGTGCGGTCGCCGAAATCGCGCAACTGCCATCCACCGAGGATTTTGCCGGCGGAGTCCTTCAGCAGGGCCACGGCAAGGTCAGCCGGTTCGTTGCCGGGAACGTAGAGGTTGGCGATGGCCCAGACCTCCCGGACCCGCAACTTGTCCAGCGACTCCACGGCAGAGGCCACGAACACCACCTGCGAGCGCTTGTCGTCGAAGCCGATGGTGAGCTTGTAGTCGCCGTCTTCCACCACCTCATACTGCGCTTTCACCTCGTCCAGCGCCAAGCCGACGACCGGGTCTGCCTTCGCACGGCCGGCCGACTCCTCCGCAGCCGAAGAAGCGACGGGGGCGACGACAGCCAGCAGCGCGCTTGCCGCCGCAACGACAGCGACTCGACGGCAATGGGCAAGGCTTGCAAGCATGGCGTTGGACACCGAACTAGCCGAAAGGATGACGGCGAACGATGGTCTGTTCGCGGTCGGGACCGGTGCTGACGATATCGAGCGGCGCACCGACCAATTGCTCGATGCGCTCCAGATAGCGCTGGGCATTCGCGGGCAGCTTCGTGTAGTCCGTGACACCCACGGTGCTCTCGCTCCAGCCCGGCATGTCTTCGTAGACCGGTTCGCAGTCACCGAAATGATCAGACAGCAGCGGCGGTTCGACCGTCACTTCGTCACCCCGGCGGTAACCCACGCACAAACGCAGCGTGTCGAGGCCATCCAGGACATCGAGCTTCGTGATGCAAAGCCCCGTGACGCTGTTGTTCAAAATGGAGCGACGCAGGGCAACTGCATCGAACCAACCCGTACGGCGTCGACGCCCCGTGACCGCGCCAAACTCATGACCAATGCGGGAAAGGTGCTCGCCGGCCTCGTCGAAGAGTTCGGTCGGGAACGGGCCCGAACCCACGCGCGTGGTGTAGGCCTTGACGATACCCAGCACGTAGTCGAAGTTACGCGGGCCGATACCGGTGCCGGTGCCGGCGTTACCCGCCGTGGTATTGGACGAGGTAACGAACGGGTACGTGCCAAGGTCCACGTCGAGCAAAGCGCCCTGCGCGCCTTCGAACAACACATTGCCACCGGACTTGCGCAGGTTGCCGAGCGTAAGGCTGACGTCTTCCACCAGGGGCTTCACGCGTTCGCCCTGCGCCAGAATCTCTTCGAGCGTCTCCTGGAAACTGACCGGCGCTTCCTTGTAGTAGTGCTGCAGCACGAAATTGTGGAAGTCGAGCAGTTCGCCAAGCTTCGCTGCCAACTTCTCGCGCTGGAAGAGGTCCGCCACGCGCACCGCGCGCCGGGACACCTTGTCTTCGTAGGCCGGGCCGATGCCACGTCCGGTGGTGCCGATGGCGTTTTCGCCGCGAGCACGCTCGCGTGCCTTGTCGAGGGCGACATGCGAAGGAAGGATGAGGGGGCAGTTCGGCGACAGGCGCAGGCGGTCGTACACGGGCACGCCACGCGCCACCAGCATGTCCGCTTCGCGGAGCAAGGCTGCCAGCGAAACGACAACGCCGTTGCCGATGAGACAACGCACGCCGTCCCGCAGGATGCCCGACGGAATGAGGGACAGCACCGTCTTCTCGCCCCCGATGACGAGCGTGTGGCCGGCATTGTGGCCGCCCTGAAAACGCGCCACCGCCGCACAGCGGTCCGTCAGCAGGTCGACAATCTTGCCCTTGCCCTCGTCACCCCATTGCGTGCCGATGACGATGACGCTGCGCCCCGGGGCGACAGCTTGGTTCTGGTGGTTCAACGGCCGCTCCCCGGCTGCTTCATGTAACGGAAGAATTCACTGTCCGGTGCGAGCACCAGCACGTCGCCTTCCTTGCCCATGGACTTGCGATAAGCCTGCATGCTGCGGTGGAAAGCGTAGAACTCCGGATTTTTCTGGTAGGCGCGCGCGTAGATTTCGGCAGCCTTGGCGTCGCCCTCGCCACGGATCTTCTCGGCGTCGCTGGCGGCGTTGGCAATGATTTCCACGCGCTGGCGTTCCGCTTCCGCGCGAATGCGCGTGGCCTGCTCCTGGCCTTCGGCGCGCAACTGCGCAGCTTGCCGCGCGAAGTCCTGCCGCATGCGGTTGAACACCGAGTCGCTGACATCGTCCGGCAGGTCGATGCGCTTCACGCGCACATCGACGAGCGCCACGCCCAGTTGCTTCACGGACGAACCCGCGAAGGCGAGCATGTCGCCGATGAACTCCGTACGTTGCGCAGCCACCACCTGCTGAATGGTGCGCTTGGCGATGACGCCCTTGAGGCCGTCCTTCACGATTTCGGCGAGGCGCGCGGAAGCAGCGTCTTCGTTGCCACCCGTGGCGCGGTAGTACTGCGCGACATCCGTGATGCGCCACTTCACGTAGAAGTCGACGTTCAGGATCTTGCCTTCGCTCGTCAGGAACTGTTCTGCCGGGTAGTTGCGCGTCAGCACGCGCTTGTCGAACCGGCGGATATCGTTGACGAAGGGCAGCTTCAAGTGCAGCCCGGGCGTGTAGTCGGCTTCGATGATCTTGCCGAGCTCCGAACGGATGGCGAGTTCATTCTGCTGGACGATGAACACGGACTGCGTAAGCACCAGCAGACCGGCGAAAGCGGCCGCGAGGCCAGCGAGAGTACGGGTTTCCATCAGCGGCTCCCCCGCGCGCGAGCGTCGGGTTCTTCGGTGGCTGGGACGGGGCTTACGGTCACCTCCCCGTTGCGAGGCAGGGCGGAGCCCGAAGCCGGCGCCGCGGGTGCGGCAGCACGACTGCGCTCCACGAGCTTGTCGAGCGGCAGGTAGAGCATGTTGCCCCCGGCCTTGCCATCGACGATGACCTTGGCGCTCTGACCGTAGACCTGTTCCATGGTCTCGAAATACAGGCGCTGCCGCGTGACGCCCGGCGCCTTGGCATAGGCCGAAGCAAGCGCGGCGAAGCGAGCGCTTTCACCGCTGGAATCGGCAATGACGCGGGAACGGTAAGCGGCGGCGTCCTCCAGCGACTGCTGCGCGGTACCGCGCGCGTTCGGCAGGATGTTGTTCGCGTAGGCCTGAGCTTCCAGCGAGAACCGCTCCTTGTCCTCGCGCGCCTTGATGGCGTCCTTCTGGGAAGGCGCCACCTGCTCGGGGACACGAACGTCCTGCAGGTTCACGCTGATGACCTCGAGGCCAGCCTTGTACTGGTCAAGCGTGCGCTGGACGAGGTCCTTGGTGCGCACTGCCACTTCCTGACGGCCCTTCTCGAGTACCGCATCCATGGTGCTCTGCCCGACGATCTCGCGGATGGCGCTTTCGGAAACCTCGCCCAGGGTCTTTTCCGGGTCGGAGACGCTGAACAGGTACTGCACGGGGTCCTTGCGGCGGTACTGCACGGCAAGGTTGATTTCCACCAGCGCTTCGTCCTGCGTCAGCATGCGGGTGCTGTCCGCGAACGAGACGAACTCTTCGGTGTTCACCACCACCCGGCGCTCCACCGGCCAGGGGATATGCCAGTTGATGCCCGGGCCCGCGATGGTGGTGAAAGAACCAAAGCGGGTGACCACGGCGCGCTCACCGGCATCCACCACGTAGAAACCGGTCAAACTCCACAGCACGGCCAGTGCAACGACGATGGCCGTCCAGTTCACGCCGGACGGTTCGCTGTCCGGAGCGTCGGCAGGCGGTTTGCCCCCACCGAACAGACCTTTCAGCTTGGCCTGCAAATCGCGGACGATGTCATCCAGGTCCGGCGGACCTTCTTCCGGGCGCGGCCGATTTTTCCAGGGGTCCTTGCCGCCGCCGCCTTGCTCGTTCCAGGCATTGGCGCGCCAGGGGCGCACCACCAGCGCGACAACACGCAGAACCAGAGCGCGCAGCAGGAGCCACAGCGCGGCCAGAACTGGCAACAGGCCCGCGAACCCATCCCGGGCGCGTCGGGCGTAGTGAATGGCAGAGGATGGCATGGGGGTACCGGGGGTTAGGCGCGCAATGCGGCGTCCGTGCGCGGGGATTGTAGGAAGGGGGCGGTATCGTTACAAGGCGAAACCGCCGAAAACGGCACGCCGGCGGGAACGGCGAGGCCTTCCCTGCGGCAAAGCGCTTCGAGTTCGCTGGCAGCGACTTCCAACCGGAGCAGGAAATCGCCGTTGTCGTCCACCGATTCGTGCCGGATGGCACCGAGGCGATAGAGCTCGGCGCGGACCTTGCCGGCAGACGGCGGCAGGCGCCACTCGAGCTTCACCACCTGCCGACCGAAGCGCTCGGCCAGCGCCTGACGCAAGAGGTCCAAGCCCTCGCCGGTACGGGCTGACAGGAAGACCCGGGCCACCTGACCGTGCTCGTCGCGTTCGATGCGGGCCGGCTCTTCCAGCAGGTCGACTTTGTTGAAGACCTGGATGGTCGGGATATTGCCCGCACCAATGCCTTCGAGCACTTCGTTCACTTGCAGGATGCGCTCGGCACGCTCCGTATCCGCCGCATCGACGACATGCAGATGCAAGTCCGCCTCGCGCGCTTCCAGCAGGGTAGAACGGAACGCAGCCACGAGTTCGTGGGGAAGGTCACGGATGAAGCCGACCGTATCGGCCAGCACGATATCCGGGCAGTGCGGCAGACGCAGCCGACGAACGGTGGGGTCCAGCGTGGCAAACAACTGGTCCGCGGCATAGGCGGCGGCACCCGTCACCGTGTTGAACAGGGTGCTTTTCCCGGCATTCGTGTAACCGACGATGGCCACACCGGGAACAGGCAATTCCTTGCGCGTCTGGCGGCCCGTGTCGCGCTGCAAGGCCAGCTTCTCGAGGCGTTGCTTGAGGGTACGGATACGCACGCCGATGAGGCGGCGGTCCGTCTCCAACTGGCTTTCGCCAGGGCCGCGCATGCCGATACCGCCCTTCTGGCGCTCGAGGTGGGTCCAGCCACGCACCAGGCGCGTGGCCAGGTGTTTGAGCTGGGCCAGTTCAACCTGCAGCTTGCCTTCGTGGCTGCGCGCGCGCTGCGCGAAGATGTCGAGAATGAGGCCGTTGCGGTCCAGCACGCGCCGGCCCGTCAACTTCTCGAGGTTGCGTTCCTGGCTCGGACTGAGCGGATGGTCGAAAAGCACGACTTCCGCTTCCAGTTCCTCGGCACGAACGCGGATTTCCTCGGCCTTGCCGGTGCCGACGAAGAACTTCGGGTCGGGGCGGGAACGCTGGCCCGTGATGGTACCGAGTACCGTGGCGCCGGCGGATTCCGCCAGCGCCGCGAACTCGCGCACATCCTCGGGATCGACGGGGCCGTCCATGCCGAGCCGGACCAGCAAGGCACGCTCCCCGCTGCGCGGACGTTCAAACAAGCAGGTGCACCCTGCCCGGGAAGGGCTTCAAGTTGAAGTCAGTCCACCACCGGGCCGTCGTCCGGCGCATCAGTGCCGTCCGCCGAAGGCAGACGCACGTTGCGGGCGGGCACCACGGTGGAAATGGCATGCTTGTAGACCATCTGGCTGACGCTGTTCTTCAGCAGCACCACGAACTGGTCGAAGGAGTCGATCTGACCCTGGAGCTTGATGCCGTTGACCAGGTAGATGGAAACCGGGATGCGTTCCTTGCGGAGCGCGTTCAGGAATGGGTCCTGCAAGGACTGACCTCTGGCCATTGTGTTCTCCCTGTTATTCGTGACACCCGCCGGGCCCGGCCAAAGACCGGAGGTCCTGTCCCTGGTGCCCAAGCACCCGGAGGATGAGTAATCGCCTCGAGACCGGCGCCCCCCGCACCTGCGGGCAGCACGTCCGGCCACGTCTTCACTCTACCACAGCGATTGTTGTTTATTGCGCTGCAACAACCGCTATCTGTCGAACACGCCGTGGTGCCGCAAGCGCTCCACCGACCACTCTACTGTGGGGGGCATCGGGACGTTTTCAACGTCCGGTTCCCGCCGCAGCCAGGTCAACTGGCGCTTGGCCAACTGGCGGGTGGCAGCGATTCCCGCCTCCACCGCCATCTCCAGCCCGCATTCGCCGGCCAGATGCGACCACAACTGCCGGTATCCGACTGCCCGGATGGCAGGAAGTTCCGGATTCAGGTCGCCGCGGTGTCGCAAATTCAGGACTTCCTCCAGAAACCCCTCCGCCATCATCTGGCGGAAACGCATGGCAAGGCGAGCATGCAATTCGGCGCGGTCCGGCGGCAGCAGCGCCAGCTTCAGTGCGCCCGCCATGGCGGCGCCCAGGCTACCGGCGGCCGCACCGGCACCGCCCGACCGCAAGTCCTCGTGCTGCAGCGCGGACAGGGTCTGCCCGCTCAAGGCGTGCACTTCCAGCGCCCGCTGGATGCGCTGGGCATCGTTGCAGTGGATGCGAGCCGCCGCCACCGGATCGATGACCGCTAGCCGAGCATGAAGCGCCGGCCAGCCGACTTGTTCAGCCTCGGCCGCGAGTTCCGCTCGCAGCACAGGGTCAGCGGGCGGCAACTCGGCCAACCCGGCCTGCAGCGCGCGGAACCACAGCATGGTGCCTCCGACCAGCAATGGCACCTCGCCACGGGCACGAATACGCTCCATGGCCGGCAGGACATCGCGCAGGAACTCGCCAGTGCTGTACGGCTGCGCCGGGTCCGCAATGTCAACCAATTCGTGCGGCACTGCGGCCAACGTGGCACGGTCTGGCTTCGCCGCCCCGATGTCCAAGCCGCGGTAAACCAAAGCGGAGTCGACGCTGATGAGGCCTACCCGGCAGCGCGCGGCCAGTTCCAACGCCAAGGCGGTCTTGCCGGAACCGGTAGGCCCCATGAGGAGAATGGGTGGAACGAGGCTCACGAGCTCAACGCCCACGCAGGAACAGTCGGTCCAGTTCCTCTACGGACAACCGTACCCAGGTGGGTCGTCCATGGTTGCACTGGTCACTGCGGTTGGTTTTTTCCATTTCACGCAGCAAGGCGTTCATTTCCAGCAAACTCAACGCGCGGTGCGCTCGAACCGCCGCATGGCATGCCATGGTGGCGAACAGCTGATGACTCGCCCCTTCCAGCGCTTCGGCACTCCCCTTCTCCGCCAACTCCGCCAGCGCATCGCGCAGCAAGCCGCCGAGGTCCTTCGTGCCGAACACTGCCGGCACTTCGCGCAACAGCAAAGTGCGCGGGCCGCCGGGAGTGACCACGAGGCCGATGCCCGCAAGCGCTTCTGCGTGTTCGAGCGCGACCTCCATGGCGGGCGCGGACACTTCCACGGACTGCGGTACCAGCAAAGCCTGACGGGCGATGCCGCCGGCCGCATAGGCCGTCTTCATCTGTTCGTAGATGACGCGTTCGTGGGCGGCATGCTGGTCCACCAGCACCAGTGTCCCGCGCGCTTGGGAGAGGATGTACAGGCCGAGGACCTGGCCAATGGCGAAGCCGAGGGGCGGGTCGGTGGGTTCGGCGGCCGCCCCTTGCGTGAGGTCAGCGCTGCCTTCCCGCACCTCGTTGGCTCCCGCGGCTTCTGAAAACACACTGGCACCGCCGGCCCAGCCCGCCCGCGTCCAGTCGTGCCGCCCCCCGATGCTGGCGCCGGCGTACGTGCCTGCACCCGTAAACGAGCCACGAGGGGGATAGACCGCCAAAGCTTGCTGCTCGGGAACGGCACCCGGCTCCGGTACCGAAGTGTCAGCTACCGCTTCGAGCCCCGCTGCCGTGAAATGCACAGCCCCCGGCCCCGCACCGTCCCTGGGGCGGGTCGCCGCCAGAGCCTGGTCGACGGTCCGTCGGACGAAATCGTGGACGGTCCCCGGGTCGCGAAAACGTACTTCGAGCTTCTGTGGATGGGCATTCACGTCCACCCGTTGCGGGTCCATCGTCAGATGCAGCACGTAGGCCGGATGGCGGCCATGAAACAGCACATCGCGATAGCCGACGCGGACGGCGCCCGCCAGGAAGCGGTCACGCAGCAAGCGCCCATTCACGAACAGGAATTGCCGGTCGGCTATGCCTCGCGCGGCCGTGGGCAACCCCAACCAACCCTCAAGACGCAGACCCAGGGCTTCGTG
>JBEGRA010000032.1:0-18707 GCA_041180705.1 Pseudomonadota bacterium
CGAGCTGGAGTTCGGCGCTGCCGTGCCGGTGGTGGACGGCGGCGAGTGCGCGGTGGGTCTCGAGTCCACCATCGTCGCCTGCCTCGGTGGCGAGGTGCGCGTGCTGCGCCCGGGTATCATCACGCCGGCAGCGCTTAGTCGCGCTGCCGGAATGGAAGTGCTGGTGGGGGCCGACAGCAATGCGCCACGGGTGCCGGGGGCGGTGAAGGCGCACTATGCGCCGCGAACGCCCTTGGAAGTGGTGCCGCAGCACTTGTTGCCCCAGCGCCTGACAGCCGTGCCGGGGGCCTGCGTGGTGGTTCGGGCCGCGACACTGAACGCCGCAGCGCAGGAGTCGTGGGTGCTGCACGCTGCCGCGGCAGGTCGCCTGGTGGCCTTGCCCGACCTGCCCGAGGGCTTCGGGCAGCGGCTTTACGCCACGTTGCGCGACCTCGATGCGGTGGGCGCGCCGCGCCTGCTGGTGGAAGCGCCGCCGGCCGGCGAAGCCTGGGCCGCGGCCCGCGACCGTCTCGCCCGCGCCGCCGCCGCCGGGGAACTGGAAAGCGCCGACTGATTGTCGATGGGGCAACGGTCATCAGGTTTGTGTATCCTGCGCGTTTTTCCGCGGCGGACCCACGGCCCATGGCAATGAACTCCTCTTCAGTCGACCTGACCTCCCGCACGGCCTTGCTGGCTCTGGCGGCCGAGCACGGGACGCCGTTGCTGCTCATCGACTGCGCGGCCATTCGACGCCAGTACCATCGCCTGCAGGCCGCGCTGCCGGGCGTGGACCTGCACTACGCCTTGAAGCCACTGCCGGAAGCCAGCGTGGTGCGCACCTTGCTTGCCGAAGGGGCATGGTTCGACCTGGCCACTGCTGGCGAAGTGGAACTCGTGGTGCGCGAAGGCGTGCCCGCCGAGCGTTGCATCCATACGCATCCCATCAAGCGCGACTGCGACATTCGCGCCGCCTTGGACCGCGGTGTCGTCACCTTCGTGGTCGACAATCCCGATGAGATCGCGAAGTTCGCGGCCTACCCGCAGGCGCGCTTGTTGCTGCGCGTGGCCTTTCGCAACCCCGAAGCGAAGTGCGACCTGTCGCGCAAGTTCGGTTGCGAACCCGAAGACGTGCTGGATTTGCTGGCCGTTGCGCGTGGGCAAGGCTCCACTGTCATCGGCTTGTCGTTCCATGTCGGTTCGCAGGCCGCTTCACCTGCCATGCATGTGCTCGCCGTGGAGGCTTGCGCTTCGCTCATCGCTGCCGCGCGTGCTGCGGGGCATGCGCTCGGTACGCTCGACATCGGCGGTGGTTTCCCCGTGGAGTACCACGAAGGTGCCATGCCCATCGAGCAGTTCTGCGCCCCGATCCAGACGGCGCTTGCGAAGTTGCCCACGGGTGTTCGCGTCATCGCCGAACCGGGGCGTTACATCTCCGCGCCGGCCGGCGTGGCGATCAGCAGCGTCATGGGCCGCGCGCGGCGTGACGGACACTGGTGGTACTACCTCGACGACGGCGTGTACGGGTCGTTCAGTGGGCAGATCTTCGACCATGCCGTGTACCCCGTGCAGGCACTGACCGTGCGTGGCGATGCGCCTGCCGCCGATGCGACGAAAGAACCCGCCGTGCTGGCCGGGCCCACCTGCGACAGCATCGACGTGGTCGCGGAAGGCTTGCCGCTGCCGGAGCTGGTCGCCGGCGACTTGCTCGTCGGGCGCATGATGGGTGCCTACACCTGCTCGAGCGCCACGGACTTCAACTTCTTCCCGCGCGCACGCATCGTTCCCGTCAACACCTGAACTGCGGGGCCGGTCACGGTTTCAGCACTGGCTTCTCGCGCCGGCCGGTACGGCACCGTACCCGGTGCCGGTGCGGGTTGCCCTCCGGCCGTCTTTGCGGCAACCTCCGCGCATGTCTGCACCACCTTCCCCCGCACGACGCCGTTTCCTTCGGGGTTCCGGCGCGCTACTCGCCGGTACGGCACTGGCGCCTTTGGTCCCTGCGCGGGCTTGGGCGGAGGCGAACGGCGGCTCCACACGCGTCTTGCGTTTGCACAACGTGCATACCGCCGAAAGTGGTGTGTTCCCGTTCCTGCAGGCCGGCAGCCGCGTGCCTGGCGTGCTCGCGCAGTTGCAACATTTCTTCCGCGATTTCCGCACCGGTCACGAGCATCCGCTGGATTCCAGCCTGTTCGACCTGCTGCATGAAGTCGCCGTGACGCTCGATCGTGACCCGGAATTCGAGGTCATCTGCGGCTATCGCTCGCCGGCCACGAATGAATACCTGCGCGGGCGCTCGGCGAATTCCGGCGTGGCACAGCACAGCCTGCATCTGGAAGGGCGCGCGGTGGATGTGCGCATGGCGGGCGTGAGCGTGCGCCAGTTGCGTGATGCCGGCTGGAGCTTGCAACGCGGCGGAGTAGGCCTCTACACCGCATCGCAATTCGTTCATCTCGACACGGGTCGCATCCGTCACTGGGGCAGTTGAGTCCGCCACGGTTGATGGTTGCGCAGCAACCGGTCCAGTTCCGCGTCGTGCCCGTAAACATCGGGAAAAAACCGCAGGCCATCACGCGCTGCCATCGCGGTGGCGTACACGAAATACACCGGCACGGGTTTGGCCAGCGGCACGATACGCGAGTTCGGCGCGTCGTCTTCCATGGCCGCCGCTACCTGCTCTGCGTTCCAGGCGGGGTTGTCGCGCAGCAGGAAGGCAGCCAGCTTTGCGGCATCCTGCACGCGTACGCAGCCGTGACTGAATGTGCGTGAAGTCTGTTCGAACAAGGCCTGCGCTGGCGTGGAGTGCAGGTACACGTTGTAAGGGTTTGGCAGCATGAACTTCACGAGGCCCAGCGCATTGTCTGCGCCCGGGCGCTGACGCAGGCGCAGAGCGCCGTTCACCACGCCCGCCAGATTCGTTGCCGTGGCGGGCACCGCGGTGGCATCGTTCCCGCGTCCACGTACCACTTCGAGGTGTTCGCGGGCGAGGAAGCCGCGGTCGCGCCGGATCTTCGGCAGAAGCTCCTTTACTGCGATGCTGTGCGGCACATCCCAGTAAGGGCGGAACACCAGATAGCGCAAGCTTCCTTCGAACACCGGCGTGTGTTTGTCCACATAGCGTTCGCCCACGATGACCTCGAGCTTCAGCAGCTTGCTCTCGTCGTCTTCAGGCGTCTCCCAGGCGAACAGGCGGAATTCCGGGATGTTCACGACGATGGGCGCTTCGTGCAGATGCGGTGGTACCCAGCGCCAGCGCTCCAGGTTCAGTTCCATCGTGCGAATGCGAGCGGCGAGCGGTGTGGTGAGCTCGCGCCAGGTGGCCGGGCCGATGGCGCCGTCGGGCGTTTGCAGGTGCCGCCATTGGAAGTGTCGCACGGCCGCGGCGTGCACTTCGGTGTAGATATCCGTGCGCGGTGGAGGCAGGGCGTTGGACGCTCCCGTGGGCGCGCCGGCCGGCCAATCCCCCAAGGTACGCAGCAACTGCTCCAGAGCCCCGGCACCGGCCCACATGGCGCCGGGGCGCAGCGTGCGTACTCCGCGCGGCAGCGGGGGCAGTTCGTTCAATGTCGGATGGGCGCTGGCCAGTTGGCGGTAGCGGGCCAGCTCGGCCTTCAGCAGGTGGTAATGAATGAAGCTCGGCTCCAGCGCGGCAAGGTCGTGCGGCACGTTGTTGCTGGTGAGCAGTGCGGCGACGGCGGCGTCGAGGTCGAGCCGGGTGCGGTCCGTGCGCAGGCCATGCCCGGCCTCGGCCGGGTCGATGCGACCGAAATGCAGGTCCGACACGAAGCGCCGCAGGTTCGCCGTGAAATCGGGCGCCGTGTAGTCGCGCGGGTCCAGCCCCGCGCTGGCGGCGTTCGCCATGGCCTCGCGCAGCGCGGCTTGCTGCGCGGTGTCGGCGTTTGCCACCGGACCTGCGGCGGCAAATATTCCAACCAGCAACCACAGGGCAGGGGATAAAAAACGCATGGCTGCAGTCTACGTGGGTGGTGTCGGTATAGTCGCGGCATCGGCTGTTGCCGCAGGCCATGTTGCACCGACCTGGCCCGGCGCTGAATACGGGAGCATACGAATGACGAGACGGATTGTCGGCTCGGCGCGCGCGCTGGCCTTGACGGTGACGATGGGTGCCGGTTTGGCCGGCTGCGGTGGTGGCAAGGGCGCCGCGGGGCCGTCCACCCTGACGGCGGGTGCCAAGGTGTATCTGCAGAACTGCGTCGGTTGCCATGGACCCACGGGGCAGGGCATGGGCATGCAGCCGGCCCTGCCCGGCAGTGCCACGGTCAACGGCGACCCGGCAGTATTGGCGGCCTGGGTGATGTTCGGGGTACGCCCGGCCACAACGCCTGCTGGCAAGTACCCGGCCATGATGCCGCAGTTCACTTACTTGAAAGACGAGGAACTCGCGGCGGTACTTACCCACGTGCGCAGCAGTTGGGGCAATCAAGCTGCAGCCGTCCAAGCGGCCGACATCGCGACGGTGCGTGCCGCGCACGCAAGCCCGTGAGGTAGCCATGCCAACCGTCATTCATCAACGTGTCGCCGCCTGCCGGGAAGGCCGCGACCCGACGTGCCTCGGCCGCATGAATTCGGGTTGGGCAGTTCTGGGAGACCCGCAGGTGCTGCGCGGTTATTGCCTGCTCCTGCCGGACCCGGTGCCCCCGCACTTGAACGACATGGAGCCGTCGCACCGCGCGCAGTTCCTGAACGATATGGCCGCACTGGGGGATGTCGTTTTGGCTGAAACGGGGGCTCTGCGCATCAACTACGCGATGTTCGGCAACCTCGCTCCGGCCTTGCATGCGCATGTCTTTCCGAGGCACGCAGATGAGCCCGAATTTGCGCAAACTGGCCATCCGTGGGTCTATGACTGGTCAACTGCGGAGGTTTTCGACGTTTCCAGCCACGGAAAGTTGCTTGCTGCATTGCAGCGCCGTTTGCACGAGGGTCGTCTCGTAAAAATTTCGTAAATTTTCGTTTATCAATGACTTGCAGGGTGTTCCGGAATTCCCAGAGAGAACTTTGCAGTGGGGTTTTCCCGTACGGCTTTGGTGGTTGCGTGAATTACGTATAAAAAAAGTAAAAATTCTCGTCAAAAAAATGCACAAACCGAAAAATTTAGTGAAATATACATCACGAGAACGAACAACAAGCTGCGTCCATTAGGGCTTCCGGGAGCTTCGCGATGTCAACGTCCGCCACCAAACGTCACCTGCGCTGGGTTCTGCCTATCAGCGCCTTGGTCATCGCCGTCGCCGCCTACCTCTGGGAGGGCAAGCCGGTCTCGCGTCCGGCCACTGCGCCGGCTTCCGCTGCCCTGACAAGTGTCCCGGCTCCCGCGGCTCTTCGCGCTCACGCCAAGGTCGCTGCCCGCAAGGACACCGGCACGCCCGTGCGCTACATCCTGCAGGGCGCCAGCGTGGCGGCCGTGCAGCAGGCGGTGGAGGCGGTCGGTGGCCACTGGGTGGGCGCGCTGTCGCTTATCCGCGGTGGTGGTGCCGAACTGACGCCCAACCAATTGACGGCCATCCAGGCGAAGCCCGGCATTCGCTTCTTCGCCGACGCGCCCATTCAGGTGGCGGGTGGGGGCTTGAAGACGGACTACGTCCAGGAAATTCGCGCCGACGAACTCCACACTGCCGGCATCACTGGCAAGGGCGTCGGTGTGGCCGTGGTGGACACTGGCCTGTGGGCTACCAATCCGCTCGCGTTGGACCCCACTGGCAAGACGCGTATCGTCGCGGAATTCGACGCCACGGTGCCGGACAACACCGATCCCGCTGCGCCCGTGAGCACCCGCTATCTGCAGGACTTCGGCGACCCGAGCGGCCACGGTACGCACGTCACCTCCATCCTCGCCAGCAGCGACACTTGGGCCACCGGCAAGTACGAAGGCGTTGCCCCCGGCGTGAAGCTGGTGTCCGTGCGTGCGTTCGGCAAGGACGGCTCGGGCCGCTACTACGACGTCATCCGCGCCATCGGCTGGGTGGTTGCGAACCGTCAGGCTTTCAACATTCGCGTGCTGAACCTGTCGTTCAGTGCCACGCCGCAGTCGGCCTACTGGGACGACCCGCTCAACCTGTCCGTCATGGCCGCCTGGAAGGCCGGCATTGTGGTGGTTGCGGCAGCCGGTAACGGTGGCCCCACCGCCATGACCATTGGCGTTCCCGGCAATACGCCGTACGTCATCACCGCCGGTGCCATGTCCGACAACGGCACGCCCAGCAACTCTTCGGACGACCTGCTCGCGCCGTTCTCCGCTGCAGGCCCCACCTACGAAGGCTTCGTGAAGCCGGATATCGTTGCTCCTGGCGCCAAACTGGTCGGCCTTGCCCCGCCCAACAGCTATCTGGCCGCCCTCTTGCCGGCGCACGTCATGAAGAACGGCCACTTCTTCATGTCCGGTACCTCGCAGTCGGCTGCGGTCATCTCGGGCGTGGTGGCGCTGGCGCTGCAGGCCCACCCGACGTGGACTCCGGACGAAGTGAAGTGCAAGGTCATGAGCAGCGGTCGCGCTGCCATGAAGGCCGACGGCACGCTGGCCTACAGCATCTTCCAGCAGGGTGCGGGCCTCGTGGATGCGCCGACGGCTGTGCTCTACAGCAATGCCACCGGTTGCGCGAATGTGGGCCTCAACATCACGGCAGACCTGGCTGGCACCCAGCACTACGGTGGTCCGGCCAACCGCGACGCCAACGGCAACTTCTACATCATGGATGTCCGTGACGGGCAGAACGTCGGCTCCATCAATGCGGACGGTTACCTGTGGAACAGCGGTTACCTGTGGAACAGCGGCTACCTGTGGAACAGCGGCTACCTGTGGAACAGCGCCTATCTGTCCAACACAGGCGCTACGGAGCCGTCGGCTCCCTGAAATTCACTCGTTAGCAGACCGTGCGCCATCTAGGGGAAGACTTGGCGGCCAAGCACCGAGGCCGTCACCTCCTTTCGAAGGGGGTGACGGCTTGGTTGATTGCGCTGGTTCTGCTTTGGCTGCCTGCGCGAATTGCCAGCGCGGCCGTTGCTCAGCCCCTGTTCCTTACCCATCTGCAGATGACGCAAGGGCTGTCCCATGGCGATGCTCTCGCCATCTTGCAAGACCGACAGGGCTTCATCTGGATTGCTACCGAGAGCGGACTCAACCGCTTCGACGGTCGTGAAGTTCGCGTCTATCGGCGCGGAGAACCAGGCAGTGAAGGACTGGACGCAGATTTCATCAACGGCATGGTGGAAGACGCTTCCGGCGACTTGTGGCTTGCCACGGTCGGTGGTGGTCTCGTGCGTTGGGACCGCGAGACGAATCGCTTCACGGCGTACAGACACGATGCGGGGCGCAGTGACTCCATCGCCAGCGATGCCTTGCTGTCGGTCTGGGTAGACGATGGCGGGCATGTCTGGGTGGGAACGGAGTCGAATGGACTCGACCGATTGGACGTCGCCACAGGACGCTTTCAGCATTTTCTTGCAGCGAGTACGCCGCAAGCGACCTCTCTTCCTGGTGCAGCTGTCTTTGCAATTGCTGGCGCGCAAAGTGGGTTCCTGTGGGTGGGAACGGATGCAGGTCTCGCGCTGTTCGAGATGGCCACCGGCAAGGTGGCTCGCCGTTATGACACCGCCAGCAAGCCGGCCCTGCCGGGCAGTCGGTTGCGTGCCCTTTTCCGTGAAGCTGACGGAGCTTTGTGGGTCGGTCTGTATACCGGTGGTGTAGCGCGGATCTCCGCCGATGGTGACCACGTCCTTGCCTACAGCCACGCGGATGGAGTGTCCGACAGTTTGGCTGCCGGACCGGTACGTGCACTCTTGCGGGACGCTGGGGGGCGCTTGTGGGTAGGCACCTCCAATGGTCTGGATTTGATGCAGTCCAACGGCGCCTTCCACCACTATGTCTTCCGTCCGGAAGATCCGCGTGGTCTGCCCGACAACTATGTCATGTCGATCTACCAGGATCGTTCAGGTTTGCTCTGGATTGGCACCCGCAGTGGCGGTGTCAGTCGATGGAACCCGCGGAGCTGGCAGATGGGGCACTTCCGCCCCTCGCTGGCGACGGGTTTGCCCATCGCTGCATTCGCGCCCGGAAATGTCCCGGCGGAAACTCTGGTCGGTACGGTCGGCGGTGGATTGCTGGCCGTTGATTTCCAAACGGGGCAAGAGCGTCGAGTTCTGGATAAATCTTCGGGGTTATCCGACGACCGCGTGATGTCCTTGTTGCGAGACAGTCGCGGAGATCTTTGGGTCGGTACGTTGACGGGTGGTCTCGTGCATCAATCGCGGGACGGCAGGCTGGAGGTGTTCCGCGCTGGAACGGGAAGGGCGGGCAGCATTTCGGCCGATGGCGTCATGTCGCTTTACGAAGACCGCGCCGGACGGGTCTGGATAGGGACTTTCGGTGGTGGCGTGTGTCGCTATCTCGGTTCCGCGCGTTTTGATTGCGTGTCGGTTGAGGGCCCGACAGGTAGTGTCCTCAGTGATTCGCGTGCTACTGCGCTGGCCGAGGACAGATACGGGCGTATCTGGATAGGCACGCCTGGCGGGGGCTTGAATCTCTACGACCCTGCCACGCGGAAAGTGATGATTTTCAGGCGCAATGCTCGTGGTGCAGAGCGCGCCGGTCTCAGCGATGACCGTATTTACTCGCTTTATTTCGATGGACGCGGACTGCTTTGGGTGGGTACGGCCGCTGGCGGATTGATGCGGATTTCAGTGCCCGCACCCAATTCCGGCGACGATAATTCGGGGCCGTTGTCGGTCCAGAATTTCGGAGTTCCCGAGGGACTTTCAAGTAATGTGGTCTATGGCATAGAGCGCGGCGACGGCGACGAACTGTGGCTGAGTACTGCCAACGGTTTGACTCGTTTCTCCATGAGTCGTGGCGTAATCGACCGGTTCACCGAGGCGCAAGGACTGCAAGGTGCGGACTTCAATTTCGGCGCGCACTATCGGTTTTCCGACGGCACTTTGGCGTTTGGTGGAACCGGCGGCCTGAATCGATTCCGCCCAGCCGATATCCAAGCTGGAAAAAATGCACCGCCGGTGGTGCTGACCGCGTTCGAAGTCTTGAATAAACCCGCGGACACGCGCGTACCCGCCTATTTGCTCGACAAGGCAGTCCTCGGCTATCGGGACGCCGTGGTCAGTTTCGAGTTCGCTGCGCTCGACTATGTGGCACCGGAAGACAACCGCTACGAATACAAACTCGACGGGTTCGACGAGGACTGGGTGCAAGCCGGTACGCGCCACCGGGTCAGTTACACCAATCTCGATGCTGGCGATTATGTGTTTCGCGTTCGCGCCCGCAATGCCGACGGCGTGGCGAGTGCTTCCAACCTGGCGTTAGCGCTGCAGGTGCAGCCTGCCCCTTGGGCTTCGCCGTTGGCATACGCCGTATATGCCTTCCTGGTGCTGGCCCTGTGGGTCTATGCCTTGCGTAGTTTCCGGCGCAAGCGGCGCCAGGAAATCGAGTACAACCGCCGCCTCGAACAGACAGTGCATGAACGCACTCGTGAACTCGAAGAGCGCAACCAGACGCTCCAGGAACTGACCGCCGCTCGCAGTGCCTTCGTGGCGCGCATGAGCCATGAATTGCGCACACCCATGAACGGCGTCATCGGTATTGCCGATCTGCTGCTGGACACGCCGCTGGACGACACTCAGCGGCGCTTCACGCGCTCCATTCAGCAGTCCGCCCAGTCACTGGTGCAGATCGTCAACAATATTCTCGACTTCTCGAAGATGGAGGTCGCCGAAATCCGGCTGGACCCCGTGCCCACTGCCATCGATATCGTGGTCGAGCAGGCGGTAGAGCTATTTGCCGGGCGTGCGGCGGAAAAGGGCCTCGAGCTGGTTTGCGCCTCGCCGGCCGTGGCCGTGCCGGAAGTGTTGGTGGACGTGGTTCGCTTCCGGCAGGTGGTGCTCAATCTCATCGGCAACGCCGTGAAGTTCACCGACAGCGGCCATGTGCAGGTCAGCCTGACCGCTGGCGTTTCCGGTCAGGATGGGCTGGTACATGTGGCCTTGCGCGTGTCCGACACGGGCATCGGCATCCGCGCCGAAAACCTCGACCATGTTTTCGATGCCTTCCAGCAGGAGGACAACTCCACCACGCGTCGCTTCGGCGGTTCCGGCCTCGGGCTCACCATTGCGAAGCAGTTGACCGAATTGATGGGCGGCCGCTTGCTGGTGTCCAGCACGCATGGCAGTGGGTCGGTGTTCACCGTGCAAATATCGTTGCCGGCCACGGGCGCAGGGGTTGGCGACTGTCCTTCGCCCGAGGGCGTCGCCGGGTTGCGCGAGGTTTTCGTTCTCGATCCAAGTCCCATCGTGCGCGAAGTCCTGCTGCAGTGGCTGGGAAATTGGGGAATCCGCGCGCGTGCGGTGGAAAGCTGGGCAGGCATTCCCGCAGAGCGACTCGCTGCGGCTGATGCCGACGATGTCTTCATTGGCGCCGATGCGGTGTGGCTGCAGACCCGCGGTACGCCGGCGGAAAGTTGGCGCGACTGGCCGGCGGAGCGACGTCCGCGCAGCGTGTTGCTGTCTGGCTTCAACCGACGCGCGGGGACGCCACCCTCCGGACTGAACCCGGCAGCATTCAATGGACACTTGGTGAAGCCACTGCGTTGGCGAGAGTTGCTGCAGTTGCTGTCGCGTCTGGCAGACGGTGCCGTTGCCGGTCCCATCGATTTGAATGAACCAGTGGAAGAGATCAGCACTCGCGTGCTGAATGTACTGGTAGTGGACGACCACGCTTTGAACCGGACCATCGCCGTCGGCAAACTGGCGGCGCTTGGGCATCATGCGGTGGCTGTGACGGGCGGGCAGGAGGCGTTGGACCTCCTGCTCCAGCAGCGCTTCGACCTGGTGTTGATGGACTGCCAGATGCCCGGCATGGACGGCTACCAAGCCTCCGCGGAAATTCGCCGACGCGAGCGTGGAACTGAGGCTAGACTGCCTATCGTGGCGCTGACGGCGGATGCCACCACGGAGTCGCGTGAACGTTGCGCGGCCGCCGGAATGGACGATTTCATCGAGAAGCCCTTCGCGCGGGAAACCTTGGCGGAACAACTCGCCAGATGGTGTCCTCCGCGCGCTGCCGGCTGACAGCCCTGATTGCGAGGTCGACGCTTGGCGCAGATGGAAACCGAACTCGACGCGGCCGTGCTGGCCGCTTTGCGTGAACTGCCCTCACCCGACGGGCGCAGCATGGTGGCGTGCGTGGCCGAGCTGTTCGCCCAGGACGCCCCGCCCTTGCTGGAACGCATGCAGCGAGCGGCAGCGCAGCACGATTGGGTGGCCTTGGGCGCAGCGGCTCATGCGCTGAAGTCCTATGCCGGCAACGTGGGTGCGACCGGTTTCATGCAGCAACTGCGCGCGCTGGAACTGGCCGCCAAGGCGGGCGAGAGCCACCGTTGCCTTTCCCTGCTGGTACCCATTCCCGATACCTTTCACGCGGTGGCAGCTGCGTTGGAGAAGGAGGCCGCGTGTCGGTAAGCGTGCCGGCGTCGGTGGCACGCAGGGTGCTGCTGGCAGATGACGATGCCTCCACGCGCTTGCTGTCCCATTCGGTGTTGTCGGCGGCCGGCTTCGAGGTGTTCCTCGCCACGAATGGAGAGGAGGCGGTCGAGTCCATGCTGCGCGACTGCCCGCATATCGTCTTGCTCGATCTCGAGATGCCGGGCGTCGACGGGTACGAGGCTTGCCGACGCTTGCGGCGTCTGCCGGGCGGCGCGGAACTCCCCATCGTGGTCGTCACGGGCCTCGACGACCCCACTTCCATTGAACGTGCGTATGCAGCCGGTGCCACGGACTTCGTCACCAAGCCCATCAACTGGGTGTTGTTGGTACACCGCGTTCGCTACGTGTTGCGCGGCGCGGAGGCGGCAGGTGCCTTGCGATCTTCCGAGACGCGCAATCGTGCCTTGTTGCGGGCCATGCCCGACAGTCTCTTTTTGCTCGACGGTACGGGGCATATTCAGGCGTGCGCAGCCGGCGGTGGTGCCTTGCCGGGGGACCCGCCCCTGCGCGAGTTGCCGACCACGCTCGCGGCGTTGCTGCCCGTCGAGTCCGGGCAGGCGTTGCCAGCGCTGTGTGCGCAGGTGTTGGCTACGCGTCGCTCGGCCACCCTCGAGTGTCGTCGCATGCATCAGGGCGTGGCCCAGTTCCTCGAAGTCCGCTTGTTGCCGAATGAGGGCGACAGTCTGCTCGCGGTGGTGCGCGATATCTCGGAACAGAAGTTTGCCGAGCAGCGCATCCAGCGCCTTGCCTATTACGACAACCTCACCGACCTGCCCAATCGCGAATGGATGGATGTGCGTTTGACGGCTGCCCTGCTCGCGGCGGGCAGTACTGGCGCGCAGTTGGCGGTCCTGTTCGTCGACCTTGACCAGTTCCGCCGCGTGAACGATACGCTCGGCCAATTGGCTGGCGATGCGGTACTCATCGAAGCCGCCGATCGTTTGCGGCGTTGTCTGGCATCCCTTCATCCTGACGGTGAGGCGGATTTTCCTTTGGCGCGGCTGGGGGCCAACGAGTTCCTGGTGTGGCTGCCCGTGACGGACGGAGTGGCTGGAATCCTTGTGGCCGCCGATGCCATCCGTCAGGCTTTCGAGCCGGTCTTTCCCTGCGGCCCGGTGGAAGTGAAGGCGACGGCGAGTATTGGTGTCGCGTTGTACCCCTTGCATGGCCAGGACGTGCCGACGCTGGTGCGCAACGCCGACGCTGCCTCGCAGCAGGCCAAGGCAGCGGGTCGCAACCGGGTTGCCATCTACCGCGCTGAAATGAACAACCGTGCCCTCGAGCGGCTATCGCTGGAAGCTGACTTGCGACGCGCCGTGGCGAGCGGTGGGTTGGAGGTGCACTACCAGCCGAAGTATCGCGTGGATGACCTCGGGCTCGTCGGCGCTGAAGCCCTGCTGCGCTGGAAACATCCGCGCCTCGGCTACATTCCGCCGAGCGAGTTCATCGGCATTGCCGAAGCCACCGGGTTCATCGTGGAAATCGACCGCTGGGTGGTGGGGCGTGTGTGTGAAGACCTGTCGCTGTGGCGCGCCGCGGGCAAGCGGCTGCTCCCGGTGGCGGTGAACCTGTCCGCGCATGAATTCCTGAACCACGCCGTGGTCTCGATGATCACCGGAGCGGCGGCGCAGGCGGAAGTGCCGCATGGGTTGCTGGAACTTGAAATTACGGAGAACGGGGTCGTCCGCGATGCCACGCTGGCGCGGGAACTGCTGACGCAGTTGCGCGAGGCAGGCTTCACCTTGGCCATCGACGACTTCGGCACGGGGTATTCATCGCTGCAATACCTGCGCAGCTTCCCCGTGCACACGCTGAAGATCGACCGCAGCTTCGTGCAGGGCGCGCCGCAGGAACGCGATGCCTGTGCGCTCATTCGCGCCGTCATCCAGTTCGCGCATTCCCTCGACCTGTCCGTGGTGGCCGAGGGTGTGGAGAACTATCGCCAGCTGGATTTGCTGCGCGCGGAGGGGTGCGATTACCTGCAGGGCTATTTGATGGACCCGGCGCTGCCGGCAGCCACCTACGCCGCCATGCTGTAGTTCAGCGGCCGAGAAAGGCCTGGAAGGCCGCTTTCGCTTCGGCACTCTGCAGTGCGGCCCCGAACACCGCGGCCTCTTCCTTGATGGTGCTCGCGATGGTGTCGCGGTTCGTGCCACGCATCAAGGCCTTGCCGGCTTGCACGGCGCCGGGCGGCAGTGCTGCCAGCTTTGCCGCCGTGGCCTTCGCCGCGTTCAGCACTTCCGTCGCCGGCAAGGCACGGTTCGCGAGGCCCTGCGCCACTGCCTGCTCGCCGTTGAACACTTCGCCCAGCAGCAACCACTCTGCCGCGCGCACATGCCCGAGGCGTGCCGGCATGAGCAGGCTGGAAGCGTATTCGGGCACCAGCCCCAGCTTCACGAATGGAGTCGACAGCTTCGCGTCGCTGGCCACGTAGACGAAGTCGCAGTGCAGCAGGAGCGTAGTGCCGATGCCGACCGCCGGGCCGCACACCGCCGCGACCACCGGCTTGCGGCAGTGGGAGAGGGCACGCATGAAACGGAATACCGGTGCGTCCATGCCGGACGGCGGCTGGTTCAGGAAGTCCGCCAGGTCGTTGCCACCGGTGAACGCCTGGTCGGTGCCAGCCAACACCACCGCACGAACCTGTTCATCCGCATCCGCTGCGACGAAGGCGTCGGCAAGCGCGGCATACATGCTGGCGGTCAGCGCGTTGCGCTTGGCAGGGCGTTGAATGAGCACGGTGCAGATGCCGGCGCTGGTCGTTGTGGTGATGTGCGGGTCGGTGGCGTGGCTCACGGGCGGGTCCTTGCAGTGGTGTTGGACGGGAGCGCGCAAAGCATAACGCGGCGTCAGTCGCGGTGCAGGCGGTCGCGCAGTTCGCGAGTGAGTTGCTCCAGCGAGTCGCTCGGCGTTGGAAGTTCATCACCCGTGAAAACCCAGGCCTGCGTTGCCCTGTCGGCGCCGCCCAAGTTCGCGAGATGCGCCGGCAAGCCGGGCGCGTCATTCGGGATGGCGTAGACCTGCCTTGCCGGCGCGTACCAGCGTCCCAGTGCCCGTGCCCAGCGCGCCGCTTCGGTGGCTTCGCCGCGGATGATGATGGTCTCGAGGCCGAGCGTTTGCTCTTCCAGCGCGTCCAGCAGCGCGAGATGCGTGGAGGGCGTGTCATTCAGCGGGCGCCAGCAGTGGCGCAACACGTCAGCGGCGACATTGCGCCAGCGGCCAGTGCCGCACAAACAGCCCAGACGGAACAAGGCGATTGCGGCTGTCCCTTCCGGGGAGGGCAGTGCGTCATCGGCGTGCTCCGGGGCGCCGGGGAGGCCGGGCAAGGCCGCCATGGCCGTGGTGGACTGCGATGGTTGTTCCGGCGTGGATGCCATGGTTCTGCACCAAGCTTCGGCCACGGCGCTGGCAAATTCGAAGGCACCGCCGGACCAGTGCAGTTCGAGCGCCGCCAGCGTCGCTGCCAGCGCCGCGGCGGTGGTACCGCGCGAGTGGTTTACGCGAACGTCGTGGCGGGCACGTGCTGCGGCCTGTTGCGCCAGTACTTGCTCGCTCCATTCAGGTCGGTCCAGCCAGCGCGCCGCCACGGCCATGGCGCGCAAGCGGTGCCAGTCTTCGGCAGCAGGCAACGCGGCGGCAGCAGGCTCTCCCAGTGCCGCCAGAGCCGCGAAGTGCCCTTCGGCGCATTCACGGAAGGCCGGTTCGCCGGTGCCGGCGGAAGCCGCAGCGAACGCCGCGATTTCACCGGACAATTGCGTCGCGCTGGTGCTCGGCGGTGCGGACGCGGCGCGCGTGAGGGCGAGCGTGGCCATGAACAAGGCCTGCAGGTCCGGTTCCGGCGTGGCCGCGCCGGCGGCCCAGTGCCGCAGCAGTCGCGTGGCCGCGACCGCCGGCGGCACGGGTTGTCCTCGGCCGAAGGCGCCGGTATCACGGTCGAACAAGGCCTCCAGTTGGCGACGCACCAGCGCAAGCGGCGTCGCGTTCAGAGGCAGGTCGGCAGACAAGGCGGGCGGAACCATCTGCTGGAAAGCCCTTGCCAGCCGTTCGCCCTGTTCCTGCAGCGCCGGACGTTGCCGCCGGAAATGGCCCAGCGCCTGCCGCAGGAAATCCGCGAAGCCGGGCAATGGGCCTGTGGGGGCGGCGGGCAGGTAGGTGCCGGCAAAGCAGGGGCGCGCGTCCACCGGGTCGATCATGGCGAGCAGTGGCCAGCCACCGGCGCGCCCGGCGAGCAACTGGTGCACCAGTTGCAGTTGCCGGTCGAGTTCGGGGTGCCAGCGCGCGTCGGCCAGAACACACACGTAGCCCTCGTTCATCACCGCGGCGGTGGCGGCTTCCGCGAAGGATTCCGCGGCCATCTGTTCGAAGGGCAGGCAGCCCTCGCTCGCCAGCACCAGCAGCAAAGGGCGGTCGAGCGTTCGTGCCGTGGCCAGCGCAGCCGGGCCCCAGGGCTGCCAAGCCACGGGTCCTCCAAGGTGACGTTGCAGCCAGGGGCTGGGTTCGAACGTCGTGCAGTCGTCGAGGAGTGGTGCAGTGGCAGGCATTGGCGGTTCGGGCGCTTTCATGGGGGCGTAGAATGCGGGACCTGCTGCCCGCGGACAACCCGCGGGCAGCCTACTTTCGCCGAGGCCCCCGATGCACACCGACCTTCCTCCCGGTGAGGAACTCCTGCTGGACACTGCAGAAACGTCCACCCAAGCCCTGCCGGTACTGCGACTGCGCCGCGACGAAGACCGTCGTCTGTCCGCCGGGCACTTGTGGGTGTTCAGCAATGAAGTGGATGTGGGCGCTACCCCGCTGACCGCTTTCCAGCCGGGACAGGCGGTGGAAGTCCGCTCCAGTCGGGACAAGTTCATCGGCTACGCCACGGTGAACCCGAACTCCCTCATCTGTGCCCGCCTGCTGTCGCGCGACGCCGGCTTCCACCCTGGCAAGTCGCTGTTCGTGCACCGGTTGCAGGTGGCGCTGGCCTTGCGGCAGCGTTACTACCCGACGCCGCACTATCGTCTGGTTTACGGCGAGTCCGACGGCTTGCCCGGTTGCGTCATCGACCGCTTCGGCGACACCTGCGTGGTGCAGTTGGCCACGGCCGGCATGGAGGCCATGAAGGACGAACTCCTGGCGGCGCTGGTGAAAGTGGTGAAGCCCAAGGCCGTGCTGTGGAAGAACGACAGCAGTTCACGCACGCTCGAAGGCCTGCCCCTGTACGTGGAAGACGCGCTGGGTAAGGTCCCCGACGAACTCGAGGTCATCGAGGCGGGCGCCCGGTTCATGGCCCCGGTTCGCCATGGGCAGAAGACCGGCTGGTTCTACGACCAGGCCTACAACCGCACGCTGCTCGGCCCCTGGGTGAAGGGTGCTCGCGTGCTCGACGTGTTCTGCTATGCCGGTGCCTGGGGTGTGCAGGCGGCCCGCGGTGGGGCGGCGGAAGTGACCTGCATCGACAGCAGTGCGGCGGCGCTGGCCAACGTGGCCCGCAATGCCGAATTGAACGCCGTGAAGATCGGTACGGTGCAGGAAGACGCTTTCGACGCGCTCGAAGCGCTGGTGGAAGCGCGCGAGCGCTTCGACGTGGTGGTGGTGGACCCGCCGGCCTTTGCCAAGCGCCGCAAGGACCTGCCCAAAGCTCAGGCAGCCTACAAGCGCATCAACCAGTTGGCGATGCAGTTGCTGCCGCGCGATGGCCTGCTGGTCAGTTGTTCCTGTTCCTGGCACCTCGAGTCGGGAATGCTCATCGACGCCGTGCAAAAAGCTGCGCGCCACTTGGGGCGGCAAGCACAGATCGTGGCGGCCGGCGGGCAGGGGCCCGACCACCCGGTGCACCCGGCCATTCCCGAGACGCGTTACCTGAAGGCCTTCGCCGTCCGCGTCACGCACGACTGACCCGCCAGGGTTTCATCAGGCCGCGGCGGCGGTACGTTGCCGCTGCGGCTTGTTACACTCCCCCCATGCTTACCTATCCGGATATCGACCCCATCGCCGTGGCCATCGGTCCGGTGAAGGTGCACTGGTACGGCCTGATGTACCTGCTGGGCTTTCTGGCGGCTTGGTGGTTGGGCCGCCGGCGCGCGGCGCTGCCGGGCGCCACCTGGACGCCGGAGCAGGTCGACGACCTCATCTTCAACGCCATGCTTGGCGTGGTGCTCGGCGGGCGCATTGGCTACTTGCTGTTCTACGGCCGCGACCGCGTGGCTGAAGACTGGCACTACATCTGGCGTATCTGGGAAGGCGGCATGTCCTTCCACGGTGGCTTGGTTGGCGTGCTGGTGGCCATCGCGTGGTTTGCGCGCAGTTGCGGCAAGCGCATCGCGGATGTCTTCGACTTCATGGCGCCGCTGCCGGCCATCGGCCTCGCCACGGGTCGTATCGGCAATTTCATCAACGGCGAACTGTGGGGCAAGCCCACTACCGCCGCCTGGGGCTTCCTCGTGAAGACTCCGGCCGGCCCGCAGGTGCTGCATGCCTCGCAGTTGTATGAAGCCGCACTCGAAGGCGTGGCTCTGTTCGTCATCCTCTGGCTCTACACCTCGCGCCCGCGCTGGCGCTGGGCGCCTTCCGGGCTGTTCCTGCTGGGCTATGGCGTGTTCCGCTTCGCGGTGGAGTTCGTGCGTGTGCCGGACGCGCAGCTCGGTTACCTCGCCTTTGGCTGGCTCACGATGGGCCAGGTATTGACGCTGCCCATGGTGCTCGCCGGGGCGGGTCTGCTGGCCTTGGCCCACCATCGCCGCGAACCCAGCGGCAACCGCGTGTCCGCCTGAGGAAAACCGCGTGCGCCAGTATCTTGAACTCATGCGGCATGTCCGCGACCACGGGCACCAGAAGGGAGACCGCACCGGCACCGGGACCCTCAGCGTGTTCGGCTGGCAGATGCGCTTCAATCTCGCTGAAGGCTTTCCGCTGGTCACCACCAAGAAGGTGCACACGCGCAGCATCGTTCATGAGCTGCTGTGGTTCCTGCGCGGCGAGACGAACGTGCGCAGCCTGCAGGAAGCCGGCGTCAGCATCTGGGATGAATGGGCGGATGCCAACGGCGACCTCGGCCCGGTGTACGGCAAGCAGTGGCGTGATTGGGTGGCGGCCGATGGTCGCCATATCGACCAGATGGCGGAGGCCGTGCACTTGCTGCGTACCCAGCCGAACTCGCGCCGCATCATCGTCAACGCCTGGAACGTGGGCGAGCTCGACCGCATGGCGCTCATGCCGTGCCACGCCTTTTTCCAGTTCTACGT
>JBEGRA010000033.1:0-3971 GCA_041180705.1 Pseudomonadota bacterium
GACGACATCGCCGACCTGCCCGGCGCCCTGCAGCCGCGGCTGCTGCGCGTGGTGCAGGACGGACAGGTGACCCCGCTGGGCGGCCACCAGGCCGTGCCCGTCAACGTGCGCCTGATCAGCGCCACCCACCGCGACCTCGCGCAACTGGTCGCCCTCGGCCGCTTCCGCGAGGACCTCTACTACAAGCTGAACGTGGTGCACATCGACGTGCCGGCGCTCGCGCGACGCCGCGAAGACATCCCGCTCCTGGTGGCCCATTTCCTCGAGCAGGTGGCCATCGAAACCGGCGTGCGCCGCCTCTATTCGCCTGAAGCCGTGGAACTGCTGGCGACCGCGGAATGGCCGGGCAACGTGCGCCAACTACAAGCCACGGTACGGCAAAACGTCGCCATGGCGCAGACGCAAGTCATTCCTGCCGAATTGGTCGAAGCCTCCCTCGGCGGCGTGGCCGGGCGCCTCGCCAGCTTCGACGAAGCGCGCGACGAATTCACGCGCAACTACCTGGTGCAAATCCTGCAGATTACCGGTGGCAATGTAAGCCAGGCGGCCCGCCTCGCCCGCCGCAATCGCACGGATTTCTACAAACTGCTGGACCGGCACCAACTCGTACCGGCGGAATTCAAGCCACGCGAGTAAGCCACTCCACCACGGCCTCAGCCAAGCGGTCATGGTCCGCGGGGGCACTCAGGGTGTGGTCTGCTTCAGTCAATTCCAGCATTCGGGCCGAAGTACGGTCAAGCACCTCCTGCCAACGCTTGTCACCAGCCACACAAGCCCGGAACTCGGCAGCAGTGCGGTCATTGCCGCTCAGCGCCCACAACACCGGAACCTTGGTAGACGAGGCACCCGCCAGCAACGCCTCGCCCAAGGACGCGACCGTATCGTTTGCTGTGCTGACGGCCGCCTCGTCGGTCGATGCATTCGCCGCCCCCCCCGCCTTCGCCATCTGCCGGTGGGACCACCATTCGCGAAGGGCAGGTAACACCGCCACGTCGCCGCGCAGCAAGCGGCGCCAGAACGCGCCGCTCCACAGTTGCCGCCCGTAGTATTCGCGTACCAGCGCCTGCGACTTCACGAGCGGGGTCGCCGGCACCCAAGGGTTCAGCGCCACCACGCCGGCCGTGGCCGAGTGCGTGCCCAAATGCAGCAATGCCAGTGTGGCGCCGTCGCACAAGCCCAGCACCACCCAACGCTCGACGCCAGTAGCCGCCACTGCCGCTTCCAGTGCGGTGCGCAATTCCGCTCCACAATCCTCGAGCGCAGCGCGCGCGCCGCCAGCATCGCCGGTACCGGCGCGATCGAAACGGCAGGTGGCGTGGCCGGCCGTATTGAAGCGGCGTGCCCAACGCAGGAACTGCCGGTGGGCGCCCACGCGGTACTGCGGGCCGCCCACGATGAAAAGCACCCCGCAGCGCGCGACGGCACCCTGCGGCACTTCGAGACAAAGCGCTGGTGCGTCGGCTGAAGCGGAAGATTCAACGGGGTTGGTCGGCGCAGCGGTGAGCGTTTCGCCCGCCGCCACGCTATGGCCGAGCCACTCCACCAACGGCGCCACGAGCGTCGTGTCCGTCGCCTCCTCGTGGGGCAACCAGAAACGTCGGGCACCCCATGCTGCGGCATTCCATTCGCAAGCCGGCACATTGGCCAGCGGAGCCGCCTGCACCGCCTCAAGCTCGCGAGAGAGTGCGGGGGTCAAAGCGTAGCCGGCACAGTTCAGCGTGGCGCCCGTCGCCAGATGCTCGCGCAGCGCAGCCACGCCTGTACCCGCCAAGCTTCCGGCGCTCGCGGTGGAGCCCTCGGCCAAACGATGGGTACCTGCAGCACCGGCCAAAGCGGCTATTCGCAGCCACTGCGTGACTACCGCACTGCCCTGCCACACCGGGTTCCAGAAGACCTGGGCAACCGGCAATGGCACGCCATGGCGTGCGAGGGCTACCGCCAGAGCCGGCAGCAGCAGAGCCCCTTGTCTGGCGGCCCACAGCACCCACGGCCCATGGACAGCCGCCTGCGCCGCATCCGCGGCAAAGTCCTCTGCCCACTGCGTGAGGCTCGCCTCCCCGAAATCGCCCGCGCTATCGCCGGTTCCGAACGGGTCCGTCAAGAGCACCCGCCAACCATCCCCCGCCAAGCGGCGCGCCGCAGCGGCGACCAGCGGACGCGCGTGATTCATTTCATCGCCGATGGGCGGCAGAAACAGCACAGTGCCGCGCACGCTGCGCGCGACTGAATTACCAGCCTGCAAGCCCGGCTGCCAGCAAGCCTGCCAGCGTTGGCCCCCGGTGCCATTCACCCAGCCGGAAGTCGGTGCAATCACTGGCCTGGCATCACCGTGGCCCGCGCGGCCACCCAGTCCACCAGTGTTCCCACGCTGGCGAAGACCTCGGCGGAAAGCTCGTCATCGGCCACCGTGAAGCGAAACGCCGCCTCGAACTCGCCGAGCAGCGTGACGACAGCCACGGAGTCGAGCGCGGTCAATGCGCCCAAGAGCGCCGTGCTCCGTTCCAGCACGAAGCCGGCAGGCAAGGCCAATACTTCACGCAGCAGGGCTACCACTTGTATTTCCACGGCAGAAGGCAACGACACACCACTCATGAGCGCAAGGCCTCACGCGCAAGCAACAGGGCATTGCCGAGTGGCGTGCTGCGATAAAGGCTGAGCCGCGGCAGACGCAAGGCGTCGCTGGTTCTTTGAACCGTACCCCAGTCCGACGTGACCGCATCGGTGAAGCCAGCCTCGCGCACCAGCCCCACGTCGCGTTCGGTGAAGTCGCGTCCTTCGTGGCCGTTCGGGTAGGCAAACAGGCGCACTTCCCGACCGAGGCACTGCTCGAGATCCGTGCGGCTACCGACAATCTCTCGACGTGCCTCATCGACAGTGCAGGCGGCCAAAATGGGGTGCCGCCGGGTATGCGCCCCAATGTCGACGCCGGGCAGTGCAGCCAACTGCCGCAGTTCCGCCACGTCCAGCATCAGCCTGGGCGCCGGCGGTGCACCACATGCCGTCTCGACCAGAGAAACCGCATTTTCACGCGCATCCATCGGCAACGACTTCACTGCGGCGATGCAGCGTGCCGCCAGTTGTCGTCGCGCCTCCAGCGCAACGGGTACCGCTTCAGCCAAACCCACGGCATCCAGACGACTGCCGGCTGCGCCCTCGCGCAAAGCCCACAGCAACCGGTCGTGCCACATGTTGGGTCCGCCCACGAACGCGGACGACACGAACACGGTAGACGCGTAGCCGCGAGCCGCGAGCAACGGGGCTGCGACCTCCAGTTGTTCGCGGTAGCCATCATCGAAAGTGATGGCAACGGAGGCACGTCGCAATTGGCCAGCGCGCAAAGCGGCCAGCCCGGCCACCAGCGGGACCACATCGAACCCGCGCAAGGCGTCGAGCTGTCGCGAAAAGCGGGCAGCGTCGGGCGTGTCCGGGTCGTAGGGGTCGAACTGGCGGGCGATGCGGTGAAAGGCCAGCACCATCAATCGGTGGCCCGGCAGGCACCGCAGGAATGGCCGCAATCCGCGCATCTCAGGCGGTACGCAGTTTGCGGCGTTCGGCGGCAGTCAAGGCGGGCTTCGACAACTCCAACTCCTTCGCATCCGGAACGGCCACTCGCCCGGTCAGGACGACCAGCGCCACCAACTGGTAGGGAAGGTCCAGGTAGGCGAGACCCAGAAAGGCGCCGCCGACAGCATAAGCGATGGCACTGGCTTGCAGGGCAGTAGCAAGGTCGAAGGCCCAGGCCTTCTCCGGGTCGTCACGCGTGGCCTTGCGAATGCGCTGGCTTTCCAGAAAAGCCGCGAACGCAAAGCCAAGAAACAAGGCCAGGCCAACGAAACCCTGCTCGCCAAGTATTTCGAAGTAGATACTGTGAGCGTCGTGGAAGTTTTCCGGGTCGGGCGCATAGCGTTGAAAGGCATCGCGGTTGAACACGCCATAACCACCTCCCTTGATGGGATGGTCCAGCGCGACGT
>JBEGRA010000034.1:0-8244 GCA_041180705.1 Pseudomonadota bacterium
CAGCGCTGCCGTTGCGCGAGCGGGTGGCTGCCCTGCGTGAACCTGCGCGACGCGCTCGGCTGTTGGCGGACCCGATGTCGGGTGCTCCGGCCTGGGCCGCGGGTGTCCTCGGTCGCTTCGACCGTCTGTATCCGCTGGCGGACCCGCCCGACTACGAACCTGAACCGGACACCACCTTCGCCGCGCAGGCGGCTGCGACGGGGCAGCAAGCGGCGGCTTGCGTGCTGGATGCCTTGCTCGCGGAAGAGGGCGAAGCCCTGCTTTACCTGCCTTTTGCCAACTACGCGCAAGGGACGCTGGAGCCCGCGCGCGAAATGCTGGAGCACCCGTGCACCGTGCCTGGGCTCGGCGATGGTGGGGCGCATCTTGGCATGATCGCGGATGCCAGCTTCACCACCTGGATGCTGACGCACTGGGTGCGTGACCGCCGGCGCGGGTCGCGATTCACGCTGCCGTTTGCGGTGCAGGCCATCACTTCGCGCACGGCCGATGCCGTCGGCCTCGGCGACCGCGGGCGCTTGTTGCCCGGCTTGCGCGCGGACCTGAACCTCATCGACCTCGAAGGCCTGCGCCTGCGGCGGCCGCATATCGTGGAAGACTTGCCGGCGGGCGGGCGTCGTTTGTTGCAGGCGGCCGAAGGCTATCGTGCCACCGTGGTGGCGGGCGAAGTGGTTTCTCTCGATGGCGTGCCGACGGGCGCGTTGCCCGGGCGACTGGTGCGCGGTGCGCGTGCTGCAGGGCCCGCCTGAGCGGCGCATGCACCGTTTTCTCTATCTGGCCCGCCCCCGCGCCGACCTCACGCGCGCGCAGTTCCAGCAGTGTTGGCGTGACCACTCGCGGCTGGCCGCGACTTGCCCTGATGTGCTCGCGGAGATTCGCGGCTATCGCCAGTGGCAGGTAGTAGCGCCCGGCGAAGACAATGTCGTCGGTGTGGCGGAGACGCGCTGCGCGGATGCTGCTGCGGTCTACCGGATGCTGGAGTGCACCGGCACGCGCGAAGTGCTCCAGCCGGACGAGTTGCGGTTCTTCGCTACGCCTTGTCGTGCGGCAGGCCTGGTAGCCGACGACGCCACGCTGTGTGATGAAGCCACTGCTGGCGTCGCGCTCGACCATGGCTGCTTGTGGCTGATGTCGCGTACAAGCGCTTCGGCTGTCGACGAAGGTGCCACTACTGACGACCTCGCCGCGCTGGAGCGCCGTATCGTCCAGTTGCGAGCGCTGTTCGATTCGAATGCTGCCTTTGCTCCGCGGGCGTTGTCGCTGGGGCGTCGCGATGCGGCGGATGAATCCGCGCCCTTCGCTGCTCTGCTGTTTGCGCGCTTCGATGGCGCGGCTACCGCCGCTGCCGTCGCTGCGGCCTGGCACGCAGTCTTGGGTCCCGGCGAGAATGTCTGGCAACTGCAGCGCGCAGCGCCTGGCCCGCAATAAAGTCCTGCGCGCAATTCCGTACCTGTGGAGATCGTTCCATGACGAAGCCCCTGCCTCCCGTCTCGCGTCCGCTCGAAGGGCTGCGCGTGCTCGACTTCACCGCTTTGCTGCCGGGCCCGTTATGCACGCTGCATCTCGCGGACCTTGGTGCCGAGGTCATCAAGGTGGAAGCGCCCAAGGCACCGGATGGCGGCCGCGGTCGGCCCGGCGAACAGTTCAGCAAGATGTTCCTGATGCTGGCGCGCGGCAAGCAATGCGTGGCGGTGGACTTGCGCACCGCCGAAGGGCAGGCGGCCATCGCGCAGCTGGCGGCGACCTGCGAGGTGGTGGTGGAAGGTTTTCGCCCGGGCGTCGCGGACCGCTTGGGCATCGGTTACGCAGCGCTGTCGGCTGCACACCCGGCGCTCGTTTACTGCTCCATCAGCGGCTATGGGCAGACCGGCCCCATGCGCGATGCCGGTGGGCATGACATCAACTACCAGTCCCTCGCCGGCGTGTTGGACCAGCAGGGCGTGGCGGGCAGTGCGCCTGCACAGGGCAACTTCCCCGCGGCGGATATTGCAGGCGGTGCGCTGTCGGCTGCCGTCGGCATTCTCGCGGCGGTGCTGGGCGCGCGCGCCCATGGCCGCGGCTGCCATGTGGACGTGTCCATGACGGACTGCCTGATGGCGCAGAACATTCCTGCTTCGATGACGCAGCAGACCATGGGCCGTGCAGCAAAGCGCGGGCAGGACTACTTGAGCGGTGGCCTGCCTTGCTATGGCACGTTCGCCACCAGCGATGGTCGCTACATGGCGCTGGGCGCGCTGGAGCCGAAGTTCTGGCAGAACTGGTGCGAAGCCGTGGGCCGTCCGGACTTGTTGCCGCAGGGGCATGTGTTCGGCAAGGCTGCCGTGGCGGCGCGCGAAGCCATCGCTGCCGTGGTGGCCGGCAGGACACAGGCGGAGTGGGTTGCGCAGTTTGCTGCAGTGGACGCCTGCTTCACGCCGGTGCTGACGCTGGATGAAGCGCTGGTATCGGAACATGCGAAGGCGCGCGGCATGGTGCGGCAAGTCGTTCACCCGGAAGCAGGCGCGCACTGGCAGTTCGCCTCGCCGTGGCGCTTCAATGGCGAAGCGCCGCCGCCGCCCGCGCGCGAGGCGGTGGGCGTGGGCGCGGACAACACCGCGTTGTTGGGCGCTACGGACTGAGGCTGCGGACGAATCGCGCCTCGTCCGCCAGCCAAGCGCGAATTTGCTCCACTTGCTCTGCGGTCAAGGCATCGCCGAAGCGAGGCATGCCTTGTTTCTCGAGCAAGCCGGCCTTCACGACCTCGCGGAAAGCCTCGGCACTCTGGAGCACACCGGAGCGGCGCAGGTCGGGCGTCACATGGCCGCTGATGGCGCCAAAGCCGTGGCACCCTGCGCAGTAAATACCGAAAAGCTTCGCGCCGGCCTTCAGCGTCGCCGCATCCCGTAGGAGCGAGGGCGGTTCCGGGACGGTGGGCAGTTGCCGATCGATGCGGGGGTAAGCAGCACTGCCACCGAGCTTGAACGCTAGGATGCGACCGGTCGGCAGGTTGGCGAGGGCAGGGACACCGAGCCCACCCGCCAACCAGCTGGAGCCACCATTGCCGACGGCGATGGCGATGTACTGTTCGCCGTCGATGCGATAACTGATGGGACCGCCTTGAGCGGTGGCTTGTGCGTCGAAATACCAGAGCTTGCTGCCATTGCCTGCGTCATAGGCAACGAACTCGCCGGTGGCGGCGCTCTGGAAGACGAGCCTGCCGGCGGTCGCCAACACGCCGCCGTTGCCGGCGAAATCCTGAGGGACACGCCAGGCTTCCTGCTGCGTGAGCGGGTTCCAGGCGACCAGTCTCGCCTGCACTGCGCGCGGCAGTTTGGCGCGTAGCGCTGCATCCTGGGGCAGACCTCCCGGGGTTTCGAGGCCGCTGGCGCGAGTCCACGGGCGTGGCTGGTAGTTCGGGTCCGTTTGGAACCGGCTCGCGAAATCCTGCACGGGCAAATACACCAGCCCGGTGGCTGGACTGTAGGCCATCGGCTGCCAGCCATGCGCGCCCGGCCCGACCGGGTGCACTGTGACCGCCGTGCCATTCCGGTAGCGTGCCTCGGGGTTTTCGAGTGGGCGTCCGGTCGTCAAGTCGACATCGTAGGCCCACGATAGCGGCGCACCGGGCGGTGTATCGGCGGTGCGGTGCATGGGCACGAGCTTGCCGGCGCTGAGCAGGCGGCCTTCGTCGCGGTCGATGACGTAGAAAAATCCGTTCTTGGGCGCCTGCAGCAGTACGCGGTGTTCGCGCCCGGCAATGGTCAGGCGTGTCAGCGTCATCGTTTGGGTCGCAGTGGCATCCCAGGTATCGCCAGGGGTCGTCTGGTAGTGCCAGCGGTACGTGCCGGTAGCGCGGTCGAGCGCCACGATGGAAGCGAGGAAGAGGTTGTCGCCACCGCCCGGCGAGCGCACCTGCTGGTTCCAGGGAGAGCCGTTGCCCACGCCCACGTAAACGCGGTCCAGTTCGGCGTCGTAGGTGATGGAGTCCCAGACCGTACCGCCACCGCCCTGGCGCCACCATTCGCCGGTCCAACTCGCTGCCATCATGGGCAGCACACTGTCCGAGGCCGCGTGGTCAGGGCCGCGTCGCGGATTACCGGGCACCGTGAAGAAGCGCCACGCGAGTTTTCCGGTAGCGAGGTGGTACGCGCTGACATAGCCGCGCACACCCAAGTCTGCACCGCTGTTGCCGATGATCACGAGATCGCGGGCGATGCGTGGAGCCCCTGTGATCACGTACGGCTGCGTGGAATCCGTGAAGGTTCGCGTCTCCCAGACGCGCTGGCCTGTACGAGCTTCCAGCGCGACGAGCCTCCCATCGAGTGTCGCGACGAACACCTTGCCGGCGGCATGAGCCACGCCGCGATTCACGGCATCGCAACAGGCGCGCGTGCCCGTGCGGCGATCTACCTTGGGGTCGTACACCCAGCGTTCCCGACCCGTCGCGGCATCCAGCGCGTAAACGATGCTCCAGGCCGAGGTGACGTACATGACGCCGTCGACGACCAAAGGCGTCGCCTCTACTCCGCGGCCGTCGCGCAGCGCGAAGTGCCAGGCCAAGCCGAGCTGCCCGACGTTAGCGGAGTTCACTTCGCCGAGGGGGCTGAAGCGCGTTTCGTCGGCGTCGCGACCATGCGCGGGCCAATCATTGGCGGAGTTGCTGGCGCTGGCATCGGCGGTTGCGCGGCTTTCCCGGTGGCCGCTGGTGTATTGCGCGCACCCCCACAAACAGCCTGCCGCCATCAGGGTGGTGAAGATCGCCATCAAAGAGGAGCGCGCCTGTGCCATGCGCTGCTAATTCCGTGCCGGCAATGCAGGCAAGAGGATGACCGCGACGGCGGCGAGCAATAACGGCAAGGCCAGCACGCCGAGTACATAGCCGGGCGCCGTGCCGTGGGCGAGCAACATTCCCAGCACCGCGGGACCCACCATGCCGCCGAAGCGGCCAATGCCGCTGGCCCAACCCGTGCCGGTGGCGCGCAGGCCTTCCGGATAGTGGAGCGCGGAGAAAGCGCCCAAGGCCTGCTGCGAACCCATCGCGCAAGCGCCTATCAGGACGAGGACGGGAACAATCCACGCCGCCGGAACACTGCCGGTGACGAACGGCACCAGTGCCAACGCCGCCACTGCATAGGCTACCGCCGGTGCCCACCGGCCATGACCGCGGTCCACCAGACTGGCGAGCAAAGGTCCTCCCATGACGCTGCCGAGGGCCATGAAGCCGGCAGCGCGTTGTGCTGCAGCACGTTCCCAGCCGGCGGCTGTCAGCAGGGAAGGCAACCAACTGATGAGGGCGTAGATGGCGAACAGCGAAACCCAGAACAGGGTCCACAGCACTATCGTGCGACGGCGCAATTCAGGCTTGAACAGGGAGTCGACACCGGAGAGGGAAGGACGGCGGACCTCGCTGGCCTCAGCCGGCGTGTCTTGTGGCAAGCCGGTGGCGACGAGAAACAAGATGGGCAGAGGCAACAACGCCCCCAGGCCGAACAAGCCCTGCCATTGCCAACGAGACTCCACCATGGGCGCCACCATGCCGGCCAGAAATGAACCCAGCGCGGTACAGGTGACCATGAGGGTGACCTGGAAGTTGCGTTTGGCAGGGTCGGCATGGCGCACGGCCAAGGCGATGACGACGGGAACGAGTGCGCCCAGACCGAGACCGGCGAAGAACCGCCAGATGGCCAGGCCTTGCGGTGTCCTCACCAGCAATGAACCCGCCGTGGCGATGCTGATGAGTGTCAGCAGGGCGAGCAACAAGCGACGCAGACCGTAGCGGTCGGCCAAGGGCGCAAGCCCCACGGCCCCGCAAGCCATGCCCGTGAGCGACGCGGTGAAGACCCCGGTGAAGGCGGCAGGCACTACGTGCATGGCTTGCGCCATTCCCGGAACGGCAAGCCCCAACACCTGAACGTCGTAGCCATCGGCCAGCGCCGCCAGTCCGCAAAGCGCGATGAGTCGCCGGCTCATGCCGGAGCCTCGGCGCGAGCGATGGTGGCCAGCGCCGGCGCCAGCACGACCGGGTCCAGAAAGTTCCCGGATTCCACTCCGGACCCTTCGCCCGCCGCCTGCAGTTGCTCCATGGCGGCCACGATGGAGCGCGCCCGAGCGAGCTCCTCGGGCGTGGGGCGATACGCGGCATGAATGACCGGTACCTGCTCCGGAACCAGGGCCAACTTGCCGTCGAAGCCCATCATGGCGCCCCAGCGGGTATCCGTGGTCAATGTCGCGTGGTCGTTCACCATGGGCCAGGGCGCATCGAGTGCCCACAGGCCATGGGTGCGGGCCGCCAGAATGATGCGTGCCCGATGGAAGTGAAACAGATCGCCCGGGTAGAGCGAGCGGTCGTGCAGGAAAGCCGTGATGTGAACGCCGAGCGAAGCGCTGAGATCGCCGATGGCGAAGCCGAGCGCTTCCACTTGGGGCGAGGCGCGGCAGAGTTGGTCGATGTCGGTCAGTGCACGGGCTGACTCGATGCCGACGACATACCCCGGCCGCTTCGCCTCTGGTCGCGTGGCAAAGGCAGCATTCACGTAGTCGTCGATGGCGGCGATGTCGGCAACCGTATTGGGCTTCGACAGGAACAAGGTATCGACTTTTCCCGCGGCCGGCGCGATGCATTCCGCGATATCCGCGTCGGCGCCGGCACCTACGGCGTTGATGCGGACGGCGCGAATGGCGCGGCCCCAGATGTCGAGTTGCAACAGGCGGCCGATGGATTGCCGCGCCGCGGCCTTGCGCGCCGGTGCCACGGTGTCTTCGAGGTCAAGGCAGATGACATCGGCGCCGCAGTGACGAATGCGGTCGATGGTTGCTGCTTCGTCGAGCGAGCCGGGAATGAAGAGCGTCGAACGTCGCAGTTTCATGTTTGCACCTGAAGGACCACCCACCGGAAACTACACCAGTTCGCGCAGGCTGTTGCGCAGCGCGTTCAGTGACTGCAGCACGCTGCCGCTGCTGCCGATGTCGGCGAGCAGGCCTTCGACCTTGGGTTGCAGGAAGCCGTCGAAGTCATCGTGGTGCAGTGGTGCGTCTTTTTCAGGTGCGCTGCCAGCAGCCAGACGCGCCGCCATATACAGCGGCTGCGTGGCCGGCGACAGCACGGCACGTGCGTCACAGGTACCCGCGGCCAACTGCGAACGCAGTTCCACCGCTTGCACGGCGCACAGCAGGGCCACTGCCAGATAGTGCTCCAGCGCGTCGAGGCTGTCGCGCGCGAGGTTGGCGGAGTTCATCGCCTGGCTGTTGATGTTCTGGTTGAACTGCTCTGCATGCGTGGGGAAGCGGTCCACGATGCTTTGGCCGTAGTAGCTGATGAGCGGCATGAGCGAGTTGCCCACAATCTGCAGCGACTTCAGGCCGACATTGATGCCCCCGGTACGCCCGACGAGCGAGGCCGGCAACCCGTAGCTGAACTCCGGCGTCATGAGCAGTGCCAACTGCACATCGACATGCTTGGCGAGCAGCCCCAGGTGATAGCGCAGCTGGTCCATGGCCACGCCGGTGTATTGCGCCAGGAAATTGCCGGTGTGGTAAGTCTCGCCCGTTTCCGGGTCGATGAGCGGGTTGTCGTTGGCGCAGTTGGCTTCCACCTGCACCTGGCGCGCAGCCAGCACCACGCCGTCGACGACGGGCCCGAGGTATTGGGGCAGGCAACGCAGTGAATAGCGGTCCTGGATGAGCTTGCCGAGCCGATGGCCGCGTTCACCGGCAGCCTCGCTGCGGATGACCTGAGACCCTTGCAGCAGTTCTGCCATGCGGGCGGCGGTCCACACCTGGCCCGGGTGCGGTTTCACGGCGTGGATGAACGGTGCGAAGCTCTGGTCCGTGGCCAGCAATGCCTGCGCGCACAGCGCGTGGATGCCAAGGGCCAGTGCGGTCAGGTCCAGCGCGCGGTCTGCAGCGTTCGCGGCCACGCCGGTGCAGGCGCCCGTGCCGTTGTTCAGCGCCAGCCCTTCCTTGGGTTCGGGAGTGAGTGGCGCGAGGCCGAGGCGCGCCAACGCCGTGTGGCTGTCCAGCGTCTCGCCGTCCAGGTCCACCAGAAACGCCGGACTGAGTCCGAGCACGCTGGCGCCGATGTAGGACAGCGGCACGAGGTCGCCGGAGGCGCCGATGGAGCCGCGTTGGTAGACGTGCGGATGTGCGTCGGCGTTCAGGAAGGTGACGAAGCGTTCGATGATTTCGAGGCGGATGCCGGAAGCACCCTTCAACAGCGAATTGGCGCGCAACAGCATGGCCGCACGCACATCGGCGACCGGCATGCGC
>JBEGRA010000035.1:0-3324 GCA_041180705.1 Pseudomonadota bacterium
ATGAAGATGGGCGCTACCAAGAAAGACTTCGACGATACCGTGGCCATTCACCCCACGGCGGCCGAAGAATTCGTGACGATGCGTTGAGGGGCTGCGAATGAATCTGCGTTCCTGGCGGGGCGTACTGCCGCAATTGGGCGAACGTGTGTATGTCGACACGGCCGCCGTGGTCATCGGGCAGGTGGTCATCGGCGATGACAGCTCCGTGTGGCCCTGCGCCGTGGTGCGCGGTGACGTGGCGCCCATCCGCATCGGCGCGCGCACCAGCGTGCAGGACGGCGTGGTGCTGCATGTCACGCACGACGGCCCGTACACGCCCGGCGGGCTGGGACTGCAGATTGGCGATGACGTGACCATCGGCCACAAGGCCGTGCTGCACGCCTGCACCGTGGGCAATGCCTGCCTCATCGGCATGGGCGCGGTGCTGCTGGACGGCGTGGTGGTGGAAGACGAAGTGATCGTGGCCGCGGGCGCGCTGGTGCCGCCGGGCAAGCACTTGCCCACGCGCACGCTGTGGGCCGGCAATCCGGCGCGTCAGGTGCGGGCGCTGTCACCTGAGCAGGCCGCGCGCTTGCGTTATGGCGCAGAGCACTACGTGCGCATCAAGGACGAATACCTGGCGGCGGGTTAGCGGCAAAGAGTCGCGAGCAAGTTCGCTCCTACAGGTGCAGGTTTCCAATGTGGGAGGCAGCTTGCTCCCGACAGGAAGAGTCGCGAGCAAGCTCGCTCCTACAGCGATCGCAGCGCTGCCAGCACGGGTGCAGTGTCGGGGCGGACGCCGCGCCATAGCGCGAACGCCACTGCCGCTTGTTCCACGAGCATGCCGTAGCCCTTGTGTACCTGCCGCAGTCCGCGCTTGCGCGCCCACTGCGTGAATGGCGTTTCACCGCGCGCGTAGGCGAGGTCATAGGCCACGGTATCGGGCGTCAGCAGCCGTGCTGGTACCGGGGGTACCTCGCCCGCGAGGCTTGCTGCGGTGGCGTTCAGGATGAGGTCGAACGGCGCGTGCTCGCCGAGGTCCGCGTAGCCACCTCCTTCCACGGGCCCCAAGTCCGCAAACGCCGCAGCCAGTTCGGTCGCGCGGGCAACGGTGCGATTCGCGATATGCAACACGGCCGGGTTCGCCTGCAGCAACGGTTCCAGAATGCCGCGCGTGGCGCCACCGGCACCCAGCAGCAGCAGGCGCTTGCCGGCCAATTTGAGCCCGAGGTTCTTTTCGAGATCCTGCCGCAAGCCCACACCGTCGGTGTTGGCGCCGAGCAAAGTGCCGTCCTCCCGTACCACCAGCGTGTTCACCGCGCCAGCGCGTTCGGCTTCGGGCGTCAGCAGGTCCACCAACTCGAGCGCCGCCTGCTTGTGAGGCAGCGTTACGTTCGCACCGGCGCCACCGTCTATGAAGAAACGCCGCGCAGTGTCCAGAAACTCTTCCGGCGGTACGTCCACCAAGCGGTAGGAGACGTCTTGTGCCAGTTGCTGCGCAAACAGGCCGTGGATGAACGGCGACTTGCTTTGTGCCACCGGGTGGCCGAAGAGGACGTAGCGGTCGGTGGTGGTATCGCCAGGGCGCGTCATGCCGTTCAGCCTTCCTTCAGCCAGCGCGCCACCTTGGGAGCGAAATACGTGAGGATGCCGTCGGCACCGGCGCGCTTGAAGCAGGCCAGCGCTTCGAGCACGCCTTTGCGTTCGTCCAGCATGCCGCCTTGCACCGCCGCCATGAGCATGGCGTATTCGCCGCTCACCTGGTACGCGAAGGTGGGTGCGCCGAAGGTGTCTTTCACGCGACGCACCACATCGAGGTAGGGCATGCCCGGCTTCACCATGACCATGTCCGCGCCTTCGGCGAGGTCCAGCGCCACTTCGCGCAGGGCTTCGTCGCCGTTGCCGGGGTCCATCTGGTAGGTGAACTTGTCCGCTTTGCCAAGGTTCGCCGCGCTGCCGACCGCGTCGCGGAACGGGCCATAGAACGCCGAAGCGTACTTGGCGGAATAAGCGAGGATGCGGGTGTTCACGTGGCCGGCGCCTTCCAGCGCATCGCGCAGGGCGCCGATGCGACCGTCCATCATGTCCGACGGCGCCACGATGTCCGCACCGGCAGTGGCATGGCTCAGTGCCTGCTTCACCAAAGCGTCAACGGTGATGTCGTTGAGCACATAACCCGCAGCGTCGATGATGCCGTCCTGGCCATGAGTCGTGTACGGGTCCAGTGCCACGTCCGTGATGACGCCGAGGCCGGGGATGGCCGCCTTTAGTGCGCGCACCGTGCGTTGCACCAGGCCCTCGGGGTCCCAGGCAGCCGCACCGTCCAGCGACTTCGCTTCCGGCGCAGTGACGGGGAACAGCGCGATGGCCGGGACGCCGAGCCGGTAGGCCTCTTCCGCCTGCGGCAGCAGCAGGTCGATGCTGAGCCTTTCCACGCCCGGAAGTGTCTTGATGGCTTCGCGACGGTTCTCGCCGTCCAGCACGAACACCGGCCACAACAGGTCGTCTGCCGCGAGGCGCGTTTCACGCACCAGACGGCGGGAGAAATCGTCGCGACGCAGGCGACGCGGACGCAGGCGCGGGAAAGCGCCGCCGGGGAATTGCCAGTTGCTCATGGAGTACCTGCCTTGAACTCTCGGGCGGAAGTCATTCGCCTACCCATTCAGCGTTGCGCCAACGGCCACGACCGGCGGGCGACAGCACGCGGTGCAGCCAGGGCAGCGTGGTGGCGAGCCCTTCGCCGAACTGCCAGGGCGGGTTCACCACCCACAGGCCGCTGCCGTTCAAGCCTACATGCGAGTCGTCCTGATGGATGCACAGTTCCGTGACCCACTGGCGGCGCACGCCGCTGGCCCGCATCGCGTCGAGGAAGCGCTGGGCTACGGCGCCTTCCTTCACCGGATACCACACCGCCAGCGTGCATGAAGGGAAGCGGGCGAGTGCGTCCAGCACGGTGTTGCGCACAGCGTCGAACTCGGCGGCTTGGGCTTCGTACGGAGGGTCGATCAGTACCAGCGCACGCCGTTCCGGTGGCGGCACGAGGCCTTTCACGGCCGCATAACCATCCGTCTCGCGCACCTGCGCGCGCTGCCAACCAGCGAGTTCGTTGGACAGTGCCTTGGCCTCCACGCGCTGCAGTTCGCAGAACACGGCGCGGTCCTGCGGGCGCAGCAGGGCGCTGGCGAGGCACGGCGAGCCCGGGTAACCCTGCAGCGCATCGGCGGCGGCAGGCTGGCTGCGCTCGGCGCTGCTCGCCTCCGCTGCGGAAAACGCGCCGACGGTCTGGCTGAACGCACGCACGCGTTCGAGATAAGCCTGTACTGGCTCGGGTGTGCCGGCGGGGTC
>JBEGRA010000036.1:0-4993 GCA_041180705.1 Pseudomonadota bacterium
ATTGGCGAGATGGCGCAGGCCGTGGAATATCTCCGCCAGCGCCTCAAGGTGACCACCATCAGCCGCAACTACCTCGACGCCGTGCTGAACAGCATGCCCGATGCAGTGCTGGTGACGACTCCGGAAGGCATCATCCGACGCACCAACGACGCCACCGAAAAACTGCTCGGCTGGGCGGAGTTCGAACTGGTGGGGCGTGAATTGCGCGCCATCATCGGCGAGGCGGACCGTGCCACCTTCGAACTCACCAACCTCCAGGAACAACGCGAAACCGTTGTCGAAACGCACGGCGGCCAGGTTATCCCGGTCTCGATCACGGGCAGCATCGTCAACGGCGAAGATACGCAGTTCCGCGGCTGCGTCTTGGTACTGCGCAACATCACCGAACGCAAGCGCGCCGAGCGTCGCATTCGTTATCTGGCGCGCTACGACACGCTCACCAAGATTCCCAACCGCATGCAGTTCCAGCACCTGCTGCAACAAGCCCTGGCACGCAATCTGCGCCAGGGCCGTGCCGTGGCCCTGCTCTACATCGACCTCGACCGCTTCAAGGAGGTGAACGACACCTTCGGCCATGCGGCCGGAGACCGCACCCTGGAAGTGCTCACCGAGCGCCTGCAACGTCTGCTGCCGAAGGACTCGGTCGTGGGCCGTCTGGCCGGCGACGAGTTTGCAGTGTTCGTCGAAGGGCTGCCCGTGGATGACACGCGTGGCGCGCTCATTCCCATCTGCCGGCAACTTCTCGATGGTATCGGCGGCGCCTTCTGGCTGCAGGGCAACGAGGTTTATCTATCGGCCAGCCTTGGTATCTCGCTGGCCCCGCGCGACGCCGAAAACGTCATCGACTTGGTACGCACCGCCGACGCCGCCATGTATCACGCCAAGCAGAACGGCGGTGGCAGTTTCACTTTCTACACGCCCGAGATGAACAACGCGGCCGTCGAGCGCCTCATGCTGAAGAGCAAGCTGCGCCGTTCGCTGGAGCGCGACGAGTTCGTCATGTTCTACCAGCCCCGAGTGGACCTGAAGACCGGCCGCGTCGTGGGCGCGGAGGCTCTGCTGCGCTGGCGTTTGCCGGGCCACGGCGACATCTCACCCGCGCACTTCATCCCCATCGCGGAAGAAAACAACCTCATCCTCGCCATCGGCGAATGGGTCATGCGTCGCGTGTGCAAGGAATACGCGCAGTGGCAGCAGGTGGTACCAGACCCGGGCCGCGTCTCCATCAACCTGTCGCTGAAGCAGCTGCGTCAGGCCAGCTTCATCACGCGCTGCCAGTCGGTGTTCCGCGAGGCCGGAGTCCTGCCTTCGTGCTTCGAACTCGAGGTAACGGAAACCACCTTGATGACCGACGCCAAGCGGACGGTGAAGCTGCTCGACGAGCTATACGCTCTTGGCATCCATCTCTCCATCGACGATTTCGGCACCGGCTACAGTTCGCTGTCCACGTTGCAGCAATTGCCGGTCGGCACGCTGAAGATCGACAAGAGTTTCATCGCCAGCGCGGTGGGTAGCCCGGACAATACGGCGCTGGTGCGAACGATGATCGAGATGGGTCGCAACCTCAATCTGGAGGTCGTCGCCGAGGGCGTGGAAACACCGGCACAACTGGCGCTGCTGCGCGAACTGGGCTGCGATTTCGCTCAAGGCATGCTGCTGGGCGAACCGATGAGCGGCGAAGCGATGCTGGCACTGCTCACGGAGCAGGCGCGCGGCACAGCCATACTGGCACACCACTTCGGCTGAACTGCCCCCGGCGCTGCTAGACTGCGCGCCCCATGATTCACTTCCGTCAGGTCACCCTCCGCCGCGGCACGCGCGCCCTCTTCGAGGACGCCACGTTCAGCCTGTTCCGCGGCGACCGTGCGGGCATCGTCGGCGCCAATGGCGCAGGCAAGTCGAGCCTGTTCGCGCTGGTCACGGGCGAGCTCCACGCGGATGCCGGCGATGTGCAGCGCCCGGCCAGCCAGGTGCTGGCCAGCGTGGCTCAGGAAGTGCCTCCGGACAGCCGTGCGGCCGTCGAGTTCGTCATGGATGGCGATGCCCCCATGCGCGCGGCAGAGCGCGAGGTCGCCGCGGCAGAGGCCAGTGGCGATGGCGCCCGCATCGGCACCGCGCACGCGCACTACGATGCTTGCGGGGGCTGGACGGCGCGCAGCCGCGCGGCCACGCTCATGGCGGGTCTGGGGTTTACCCCGGAAGACCAAGCGCGCCCCGTGGACGCCTTCTCCGGCGGCTGGCGAGTGCGGTTGGCGCTGGCGCAGGCCCTCATGTGTCCGTCGGACATCCTGCTCCTCGACGAACCCACCAACCATCTCGACCTCGACGCCGTGCTGTGGCTGGAAAGCTGGCTGCTTGCCTACACCGGCACGCTGCTGGTCATCGCCCACGACCGCGAGTTCCTCGACCGCGTCGCCAACCGCATCCTCAGCCTGGAACACGAGCGCGTCACCGCCTACACCGGCAACTATTCCGGGTTCGAAGACCAGCGCGCTGCGCAACTGGCCCAGCAGCAAGCGCTCTACGAGCGGCAGCAGCGCCAGGTGAAGCATCTGGAAAGCTATATTTCCCGTTTCAAGGCGCAGGCTACCAAGGCCCGCCAGGCGCAGAGCCGTGTGAAGATGCTGGAGCGCATGCAGCGCATCGCGCCCGCCCACGTGGACAGCGAGTTCAGCTTCAGCTTCCGCACGCCCACCAAACTGCCCCGGCCCTTGCTGGTGCTGGAAAAGGCGGACGCCGGCTATGGCGAGCGCGTGGTGGTGGGTGGCGCGAGCATGAGCCTGGCCCCCGGCGACCGCGTGGGCCTGCTCGGACGCAACGGCGCGGGCAAGAGCACGCTCACGCGCGTGCTGGCGGGTGCGCAGGAACTGCTGGCCGGCCGCCGCCGCACCGCGCAGGACACCGTCATCGGCTATTTCGCACAGCACACGCTCGAGATGCTCGACGGCAGCCAGAATCCGCTGTGGCACATCAAGCGCCGCGGTGGCCCGGCACTCGCACAAGACACGGACGAAGCACAGCGCACTTTCCTCGGCACTTTCGGGTTCCGCGGCGACCGCGTGTTCGAACCGGTAGAGCCCTTTTCAGGTGGTGAGAAAGCACGCCTAGCGCTCGCATTGCTGGTGTCCCACCGCCCCAACCTGCTGCTGCTGGACGAGCCGACCAACCATCTCGACCTCGAAATGCGCCACGCGCTGGCCATGGCCCTGCAAGACTTCGATGGCGCCATGGTGGTGGTATCGCACGACCGGCATCTGCTGCGTCTGGTAACAGACAGCCTCTGGCTGGTGGATGGCGGCAGCGCTACGCCCTTCGACGGCGACCTCGATGACTATGCCACCTGGCTGTCCAGTCGCGAGCCAGCTCGCTCCAACAAGACAGCTGGGGATAGTCGCGTGCAAGCTCGCTCCCACAACGTCAGCGACGGTGGGAGCGAGCGTGCTCGCGACTCCACCTCCCGTGGGAGCGAGCTTGCTCGCGACTCTTCCGGCAGCACCGAAACGGCAGAGCAGCGCCAAGCCCGCAAACGGGCCGAAGCCGAACGCCGTCAGGCCCTCGCCCCCCTGCGCCAGGCGGTGACCAAAGCTGAACAAGCGCTGGACAAAGCCGCCGCCACCGCCGCCCGCCTCGAAACCGCCCTGGCAGACGAGACCCTCTACACGCAGGCCCGCAAAGCGGACCTCACGCGCATCCTGGCGGAACAGACCGCGGCCAAGCAGGAATTGGCGCGCCTGGAAGAACTGTGGCTGGACGCTTCCGAGCGGCTCGAAAACGCGCAAAACGCTGCTGAATAAGCCTTTTTTCACTTTCTGCGCCGCCGTCATTCGCTCCGCAGACCGCCGCCACGCACCTGCCCCGCACGGCCATAAAAAAAGGCGGGCCCCGTCAAGGGCCCGCCTTCAAGCGGGGTCACTCGTCAACAGACTGAAAAAACTCAACGAGAGAGAGTCTAAGCAATCGTTCGCAGAGTGTCAAGCATCTGTATAACTTGATAGTGAACAGTACTTGGACAACAATAGAGGCCATTGTCCCTCAGGCCGTATAAACCATGTACTCCATCAAGGCCGTCTCCCAAGCCACCGGTCTTTCGATCGAGACCCTGCGCGCCTGGGAGCGCCGCTACGGCATCGTCGAGCCCCAGCGCGACACGAACGGCCGCCGCTCCTACCGGCCCGAGGACGTCATCCGCCTGCGCAAGCTGCGGGAAGCCACGGAACGCGGGCACCCCATCAGCAAGTTGTCGCGCCTGTCGGACGAAGAGCTGAACAGACTCCTGCAGGAGCCCGGGCTCCGCGGGGCGAGGGCGAATGCCTCGCAGGGATTTGCCGAGCAAATCCTGAACGCCGCGGCGCAATACAAGCCCGATGACTGCGACCAAGGTATCTCGATGGCACTGGCCTTGCTGCCCATCAGCGAGGTGGTGAACGAGGTGCTATCGCCCCTGCTGCGCGAAGTGGGCGAACGGTGGCACTCCGGGCGCTTCACCATCGCGCAGGAACGGCTCGTCACCGCGGCCGTCCGCAAGCAAGTGGCCAGCGTGTTGGACACCTACAACCGCATCTCCACGGGCCCGCTCATGGTGCTCACCACCGTCACGGACGAACGGCACGAGCTCGGCATTCTGATGTGCGCGCTCATCGCCGCCAGCCGCGGCCTGCGCTGCCTTTATCTCGGCCCGGACCTACCCGCCGCCGACATCGCACTCGTGGGTGAAAAAACCGGCGCAGCGGTGGTCACGCTCAGCTTCGTGATGAGCGAAGACACCACCCAGACCGCGGAACAACTGGCCGAAGTGGCGCGCCTCCTGCCGTCCAGCACCGAATTGTGGATCGGCGGTGCCGGCATTCGGCAGTTCGGGGCCGGCCAAATCCCCACGCGCTGCTCCACCCTCGCCGACCTCGTGGAGTTCGAGCGTCAGGTGGAAGCACTGGTGGCGCGCCGCGCCTAGCGGTCTGCTGCCGCCAGCCTCTCGGTACCTGCGGCCACCTGCGCA
>JBEGRA010000037.1:0-4147 GCA_041180705.1 Pseudomonadota bacterium
ACGTTGCTGCGAATGCGCTTGGCAATGAAGAAAGCGACTTCTTCGGGCAAATCCACCCTTGCCTGCTGCGCTTTGCTCATCAAGATAGCCACGCAGGTTTCCAGCTCGGGCGGCTCGATGGCCACCGTGAGGCCCCAGCCGAAGCGGCTCTTCAGGCGTTCTTCCAGCCCGACGACTTCTTTCGGATAGCGATCACAGGTGAGGATGACCTGCTGTTGGCCTTCCAGCAGCGCATTGAAGGTGTGGAAGAACTCTTCCTGGCTGCGGTCCTTGCCGGCGAAGAACTGAATGTCGTCGATCATCAAGGCGTCTACCGTGCGGTAGGCCTGCTTGAATTCGTTGATGGTGTTGTGCTGCAAGGCACGCACCATGTCGCCGACGAAACCTTCGCTGTGCACGTAAGCCACGCGCGCACCGGGCCGCGAGGCGCGAATCTGGTTTGCCACTGCGTGCATCAAATGCGTCTTGCCGAGCCCCACGCCGCCGTAGAGGAACAGCGGGTTGTAGGCGCGCCCGGGGTTTTCTGCCACTTGCAGAGCCGCCGCGCGTGCCATCTGGTTGCTCTTGCCTTCGACGAAGTTGTCGAAGGTGAAATCCGGGTTTACCCGCACGCCGATGGTTTGCGGTGCCTTGCGGCCCTTGCCGAAAGGCTGTGGCGGTTGGCCAAGACCGTCCAGCGCGTCACCTGTGGGCACCGGCATGCCGGACCCGGTGCTGCCCGTGCCGGCGGTACCTGTGTTGCCGCCGCTGCCCGAACTGGAACTACCACCGGTGCCAGGTGCCGGCCCCGGCCGACTGCCGATTTCGAAGCTGACTTCCACCGGCGTCGAGGTGAGTTCAGCGGTCAGTTCATGGATGCGGGCGAGCGCGTTTTCGCGCACCCAATCGATGACGAACTGGTTCGGCGCGTAAAGGCGCAGGCGCCCTTCCGTTTCGATGGCCTGCAGGGGGCGCAGCCACATGCCGAAATGCGCCGACGAGACTTCCGCCTCCAGCGCACGCAGGCAATGGCTCCACAAACGATTAGGCCCCACGGTTCCACCCTTCCCCAAAGCGTGAAGGATACCTGAAGCGCGCCATTTGACTTCAAGAGCTTGCGGCGCTATCTTGGGCGGCCTTGTTACTAGTCCACAGGCCGGGCGTGGGGAAACCTGCACCGGAACTGATATGAAGCGTACCTACCAGCCCAGCAAAGTCCGTCGCGCCCGTACGCACGGTTTCCGTGCCCGCATGGCCACCAAGAAGGGTCGCCAGCTGCTGGCCCGTCGTCGCGCCAAGGGCCGCGCGAAGCTCTGCCCGTAAGGCAGGTCTTCATCGGGGCTGTGCGCTTCGGCGTTCCAGCCCCTCGGCTTCTTGTGGCACCGCCGCTTTTTCGCCGCGCTGCCAGGCCCGCTGTGGCCGTTGCCTGTCCTTCAGGCTCATAATCTCCCGCCATGGAACCCGTCAGCAACGCCTCGGGTAAACCGCGCTTGCGCTTCACGCCAGCGCAGCGTCTCGTTGCGGGCAAACAGTTCGAAGCCGCCTACAAGGGTGGGCGCCGCAAGGGCGACTCGCTTTTCGGGGTCATCGTCCTTGCCAACGGCCTCCCGCAGGCACGTTTGGGCATGGCCGTCAGCATCAAGGCTTGCGGCAACGCCGTTCGACGCAATCTGGTCCGGCGGGTCATCCGCAACACCTTCCGTGAATGCCAGCATCCGCTGGCGGGCCTGGATGTGGTGGTGAACGCCCGCCCTGGCGCCAAGGCGGCAACGAACCCCGATATCGTGTCCAGTCTGGAACGCCTGTTCCGGCAGCTCGCCGGAACTTCCCGACGCAGTGCCGACCCGCAGTGACGGAACCCCCTCCCCGCGGGCCTGCGCCCTCCCCGGCTGCGTGGTTGCTGGGGCGTCTGGTGCGGGGCTATCAGGTAGCGCTCAGCCCTTTGAAAGGGGGGCCGACCTGCCGATTTCACCCCACTTGCTCCGCTTACGCCTTGGAAGCGCTGCATACCCATGGCGCCTTGCGCGGTGGGTGGCTGGCGCTGCGGCGTATCGGCCGTTGTCATCCTTTCTGCCCGGGTGGCTACGACCCGGTGCCCCAGAAGCGTGAACCCCACCGCTAACTGCGGTACCCTTCGCGCCACTTTTCCGCTTTTTTCCGGGTTGCTCCAACCATGCCGTCGCTAGAAAACCTTCGTCCCTTCCTCTGGGCAGCCTTGGTCTCCCTGCTGTTCTTGAATTACACGGCCTGGCAGAAAGATCACCCTGCAGCGCCCGAGCCTGTGGCGGCTGCTGCCGCCACGAAGGCGCCGGCTGCGGATACCTTCGCCCAGTCCGTGCCGACGGTACCTACTGCGCCGACTGCCGCTCCCGCCGTTGTGCCTGCTGCAGTTCCGGCCGCTGCTGCGCCTGCCATGGCTGCCGGCACTGCGCCTGAAGTTGCCGCTGCCCCGGTTGCTGCCGCCCCCACGCTCATCCACGTGAAGACCGACGTGCTGGATCTGACGGTGTCGACTCGCGGTGGTGACCTGGTGGGGCTGGACCTGCCGGACTACCCTCTGCACAAGAAAGACCCGGACGTGAAGGTGCGCTTGTTCGACAACACGAACGAGGCCACGCGTTATCTCCATCAGGGCGGCTTGGCCACGGGTGCTGCTGCTTTGGGCAAGCCGGAACCCAACCACTTGGCCGTGTTCACGGCGCAAGCCTCCAGCTACACGCTCGCCGATGGCGAAAACGAACTGCGTGTGCCGCTAACCTGGACCGATGGCGCTGGCCTGACCGTGATGCGCACGTACGTCTTCAAGCGTGGGCAGTACGCAGTCACCGTCGAAAGCGAAGTGCAGAACGCTTCGAATGCCGCGGTGAACGTTGCGCCGTATTCGCAGTTGCTGCGTCGTGCCGCACCGGTGAAGAGCAGCATGTTCAACCCGGAAACCTACGCCTACCGCGGCCCGGCGGTATGGGATGGCGAGAAGTACCGCAAGCTGAAGGTGGACGACGAAGAGTCCGGCAAATTCCAGCAGCAGATCAAGGGCGGCTGGTTCGCCGCCATGCAGCACTACTTCGTCACGGCCATCGTTCCTCCTGGCGATGAAGCCTGGCAGTACGCCTTGCAGATCAATGGCGACGACTCGCTGCTGCGCAGCACCGGCCCGAGCCGCAGCGTTGCTCCCGGCACCACCACCAAGCTGCATCAACAGCTGTACATGGGCCCGAAGCTCCACGACCAGCTGAAGGCAACGGCTCCGGAACTCGAGCGCACCGTCGACTTCGGTCGTCTCTACATCATCTCGACGCCGCTGTTCCACGTGCTGCGCTTCGTGCACGGCTTCGTGTCGAACTGGGGCCTCACCATCATCCTGGTCACGCTGCTCATCAAGCTGGTGTTCTACAAGCTCGCTGAAACCAGCGGTCGCAGCATGGCGCGCATGCGCAACATCCAGCCGCGCATGAAGGCGCTGCAGGAACGCTACGCCGACAACCGCGAAGAACTCGGCAAGCAGATGATGGAACTGTACAAGCGCGAGAAGGTGAATCCCATCGCGGGCTGCTTGCCCATGCTCGTGCAAATTCCCTTCTTCATCGCCTTCTACTGGGTGCTGATGGAAAGTGTCGAGATGCGTCAGGCGCCGTTCTTCGGCTGGCTGAACGACCTCTCGTCGATGGACCCGTACTTCATCCTGCCGGTCATCATGGCGGGAGCCATGTTCCTGCAGTTCAAGCTGAATCCGGCGCCTGCCGATCCGGTGCAGGCAAAGGTATTCGCCTTCATGCCATTGGTGATGGCTGTCACCATGGCGTGGTTCCCGTCGGGCTTGCTGCTGTACTGGATTACCAATACCGGGTTGTCCATCCTGCAGCAGTGGCATATCAACAAGATTGTCGAACGGGAAAATCCGACGAAGGCGTGAATGAAAGGCCTGCGGGAAAATTCCCGCAGGCCTGAACCAGAAGAACCAAAACCGAAGGGGAGGGCACCGCCATGGACGCCAAGAACGAGAACGCGCTGAGCCGCTCGCTGCAGCCGCGACACATGTTCATGATTACCATCGGCGGCATCATCGGTGCCGGCCTCTTCGTGGGCAGCAGCTCGGCCATTGAAACGGCCGGCCCTGCCGTGGTGGTCAGTTACGCCATCACCGGTCTGCTCATCCTGCTCGTCATGC
>JBEGRA010000038.1:0-4873 GCA_041180705.1 Pseudomonadota bacterium
AGCGCCACTCCCTTACGAGCGCGCTCCGGGTGGCGGGCGCTTCATGCAAGCCTCCACGAAGCTGATGTGCCAGGCCCCACCCTGGGGACAACTGCACGCGGTGGAAGTGAAGACGGGCCGCCTCGTGTGGAGTTCGCCGCTGGGCGTCAGTGATCAGGTACCCTCGGACGTGGCGCGCACCGGTCGCCCGAACGTGGGCGGCGCCATCAGCACGGCGAGTGGCCTGGTGTTCATCGCCGCCACCGACGATGCGCGCTTCCGCGCCTTCAGTGCGGCCAATGGCGAGGAACTCTGGACCTGGCGGCTACCGGCCTCAGGCCATGCGACACCCATCACTTACGCCGGCAGCGATGGCGACCAGTACGTCGCGATAACGGCGACAGGGGGAAGTTTCATCGACAGCCCGGTAGCGGCGGACACGCTGGTGGTGTTCAAGTTGCCGGCAAGCTCGAAGCCCGCAGCGCCTTAGCCGCCTGTGCCGTACCAGGCGGTCAGATAGTCGACCACCGGGTCGAACTCTTCGGGGGCGAGCGGCGCGCCCCTGCCCACCATCTGTTCCACGGTAGCGGCCCATTCGGCACGGCTTTGCCGCTTGCCGAGAGCCTGGCCTAGCGGATGGCAAGCACCACATACCTCGGCCACGGAACTGCGCCCGGGACCCTCCGGCAAGTCCGCGGCATTCACGGCGGGTGGCACTACCCCAGCAGGCTTGGCCGGCAAAGCCGGTGCAGCGACCTGCGCTGCAGCCACCAGCGACCACGCCGCTGCAGCGAAGCCCACTACGACCCAACGCTTCATGGCTGCGGCAGCAAGGCCCGGTGGAGGAAGTCGAACGTGGCGTTCGTCGCCGCCAACGTCGCCTCGCGGGTGGCTGCGGGCGTTGCTGCGACGAAGCTATGGTCCGCCCCGGGGTAGTACACCGCGTCCACTGGAACGCCGAGTTCCTTCAGGCGCGCCGCCATTCGACGCGACTGCTCCACGGGCACAGTAGCGTCCGCCTCGCCGTGCAACAGCAGGAAGGGCGGCGCCTTCGCGGTGAGTTGGAACAGCGGACTGGCCAGACGCGCACGCTCGGCAAGGCAATCGGCGGCGGTGCAACCCAGCAATTGTTGCGTGTTGGGCGAAGGCTTCATTGCCGTGAAGTCGAACACGCCGTACCAGATGGCAGCAGCTTGCACGCACTCGCTACCCGCAGGCGGCGGCACCGGGGCTGCCGGCGGTGGCGCCGGTGGTTCTGCCCGCGGCGGCATCGGCAAGGGCGGGTCATAGCTGGCATCACCGCAGGTAGTGGCCACGAGGCCGGCAAGATGCCCACCGGCGGAGCCACCCCACACCCCCACGCGCGTGCCATCGATACCGTACTGGGCTGCGTTCTTGCGCAAGAAACGCAGCGCTGCGCGCGCGTCCTGCAACTGCGCCGGGAAAGCCGCCTCGCGCGCGAGCCGATATTCCAGCGAAGCCACGACGAACCCTTCGGACGCCAGCGTCGCCAGCACCTCGGGGAAGTTTGCGAGCGCGCCGGAATGACGGGTATGCCCGGCCACCCAGCCGCCACCGTGGATGAACAGCACGAGCGGATGCGCCTGCTGCGGTGCCGTCTTCGGCAGATAGAGGTCCACTACCAGCGGGCGGTAACCCGGCACCACCGAGTACACGACATCCGCAAAGCCGGTCACGCCATTCGGGAAAGCCGTGCGGCGCTCCGGATAAACGTCCGCCAGCGCCGGTACCGCGGCCACGGGGAAGTCACGCATTTTGGGGGCAGCCTGCGCCGCACCGGGAGAGACGAGGCTCCACAGCAGCGCGGAACCAAGGGCCAAACGGAAACTGCGACGAACCGACATGAGGACTACCTGAAAACTTCGAGATTCACGCCCGGCAGAACGCCAGGATCATTTCGATGACGCGGGCCCGGCGACGCTTGGCGAACTTCGCCTCCGCCATGTCCACGCCGAAGCCACTGGCAAAGGTGTAGCGGTTGGAAACGTTGTAGAAGCACAGCGCGCTGATGGACATGTGCAAGTCCACGGGGTCGATGCCGGCGTGGAAAACGCCATCTTTCACGCCCTTGTCGACGATGGACTTCAACGTGGCGATGACCTGACGGTTGCGTTCCTTGATGCCGGGCACATGCCCGATATGCTCGCCACGGTGGATGTTCTCGTTCATCACGAGCCGCACGAATTCCGGGTGCGTGCTGTGATAGTCAAAGGTATGGCCCACGAGGGCGGCAAGCGCTTCGTCCGCCGGCAGTTCCTCGAAGCGGCTTTCGGTCTCGCGGCCGCGGATGAGGCTGTAGGCTTCTTCCAGCACGGCGCGGTAGAGCCCGTCCTTGCCGCCGAAGTAGTAGTAGATCATCCGCTTGCTGGAGGAAGTCTTGTCGGCGATCTCGTCGATGCGCGCGCCGGCCAAGCCCTTGTCCGCAAACTCCCGGGAGGCGACCTCCAGGATGTCGTTGCGGGTGACTTCCGCCTCCACGGCGCGCTGCCCGGGCTGACGCCCCGGCGCGGTGCTCTTCTTGGTGCTGGCTTTCATCTCGTTCTTCTCCACTCCGGGGCTGCCCCCGCTAGGCTGACCCAGCCATCTTACGCCGGCAGATCGGGCCGGAACCGCGACTGTGCGGCTAGGCGCACGGTGGCATTCACCGCCCCGAAGCCGTCATAGGCGCGCCGCTGCACCACTTCGAAGAACACGCGCCGCGCGAAAGCGCGCGAATAGAACTGGAAGTACTCGCCCTCGCCGTCGCGGTCGTAGAGCACATGGTGCTGCGCCAGCTTCTCGAGCAGTTCCGGCGCCAGCCCGAACTTCGCTTCGAGGTCGTCGTAGTAGTTCGCAGGGATGGGCAGGCGTTCCAGCCCCAGCGACGACATGGCAGCCGCCGTCGCAAAGATGTCGGTGGTGGAGAAGGCAATGTGCTGCACCCCAGCGCCGCTGTAGCCGTGCAGGAAACGTGCGGAGAGGGTTTGCTGGCTGCTGGAGCCATTCAGCGTGACGCGGAACCCGCGGTCCGGCGACTGCACGGCCTGGCTCTGCACCAGCCCCAGCGGGTCGGCAATCTCCACCTGCGGCGTCTTCGCCACGTCGAACAGCGCCACGTAGTAAAGCAGCCAGGACAGGAACTCCTCGTACTGCATGGACTGCGCGAGGTGGTCCACACCCGTCAGGCCCGCCTCCACCTCCGGCACGTGGCCGGTGGGAATGAAGTCCGTCTCCCAGACCTGCCCTTCCGTACCCTCTTCGATGAAATACAGCAGAGCGCCACCCACACCATGCACGGCGGGGATGCTCATCTCGCCAGCCCCCACCGACTGGCGATGACTCGAAACGCCAAGCGCGACGGCGCGCTCCATGGCCAGCGGCACATTGCGTACGCGCAGCGCCACGGCACACACCGAAGCACCATGCACCACGTTGTAACTGTGCGCGAAGCCTTCGGTCTCGCTGTTGACGACGATGTTCACGCCACCTTGCTGCCAACGCGTCACCGCCTTGGAGCGGTGCTGCGCCGTAGGCACGAAGCCCAACGTACCGAGCATGCCTTCGAGCGCCGGTGCCTCTTCCTCGCCCGTGCAGAACTCGATGAACTCCACGCCGCGCACATCCACGCGTGCCGGCAGCGGCGGCGGCAACGACGCCGCAGGCCGCGTGTTTCGCAACCGGGCTGCCGCTTCGTCCGTCAGCAGACGCAAGGAGCGCAGTCCATCCACGGCGACGCCCGAGGCCGAACCCGCACGGAAGCGGTCATTGAAGATTTCCAGCGACAGCCAGCCGTTGAAGCCCAGACGCAGCAGCGCTTCGGCGTAGTCCACCAAGGGGAAGTCCCCTTGGCCCGGCATGTTGCGGAAGTGACGGCTCCAGGAGAGGTAGTCCATGGCAAGGCGCGGGGCGTCTGCCACCTGCACGGCGAACAGTTTCTCGACGCGGATATCGCCGATGCTGGCGACGGGCACGTCGCGCGACAGCGAATGGAAGGAGTCGAGAATGATGCCGACGTTGGGGTGGTCCACGTCGCGAACGATGGACCAGACATCCCGATGGTCATTCACATGCCGGCCCCAAGCCAGCCCCTCGTAGCCGATGCGCAAACCGCGCTTAGCTGCGCGCTCGCCGAGTTCACGGAAGTCGTCGACGATGCGGGAGCGGTCCGGCAGGGACTGCGGCGAGCAGTTGGAACACACCAGCACGAGGTCCGTGCCCAGTTCCTGCATCACGTCGAACTTGCGTTCGGCGCGATCGAAAGTGCGCTGGCGGAGTTCCGGCGGCATGCCTTCGAAATCGCGGAAGGGCTGGAACATGACGCACTCGAGACCGAGACTGCGCACCATCTGTCCCACTTCGCGCGGGCTGCCCGGGTAGGCGATGAGGTCGTTCTCGAAAATCTCGACGCCGGCGAAACCCGCCTGCGCGATGGCTTGCAACTTGCCTTCGAGCGTGCCACTGACGGACACGGTCGCTATCGAATGGCGCATGGCTCCCCCCATGGCAGGCCGGGAGACCTGCACCGGGGCATTATTGTATTAACTAGTCCGTACATTCAAGCCCGGGACGAGTACATCGGCACGCAACACGGCGTTGCACGCACAGGCCGGCCTGCTCGGCACCGGCACAGACGCCGGCACCGGGAAGACTCGGCTCAGACTCAGCCAAGTCCCAATTTGCGCAGCAGCGGCCGCGGCCCGGTAGCGCGCGAGATGGTGGTTTCTTCGGTGTAGAAGGCCTCGCAGGCGCGCCCGCCTTCACGGCCCGTGCCGGACTCGCCATAGCCGCCGAAGGGCGCGCGAAGTTCGCGCGTCACCGTCAGGTTCTGCCACAGCGTGCCCACGCGCAGTTCATTCTCCAGCCGCGACAGCGTGTCGACATTGCGCGACCACGC
>JBEGRA010000039.1:0-12143 GCA_041180705.1 Pseudomonadota bacterium
CTCTGCACCCCCTCCGTGTTGCCGCGCTGCTTCACCTCGGTGAGGATGTCCAGCAGCGCTTGGCGATACCGCTCCGGCGGCAGCCAAACCCCACGCTCGTGCAGCCAGCCAGCCGGCCAAAGCACCACCCAGCTCTTGATGAGGTGCTGATCCTGGAACCACCGCTTTTGGGCGCGCTTATCCTCGGTCAAGCTGTCCGGGTAGAACTGCTGGCGGATCACCCGCAACAACTCCGCCACCAGCTCGGCCGGCGTCTGCTCCGCGTTACGTTGTGGAGCCCGAGAACCTGAAAAAGCATTAGGGCTCATCGCTGAACCCCTCGCATCAAAGCAGCTAGTTTTTCAGCCAGATCAGCGTTGTGTTGTAGCGACAGGCGGCCGCGATAAGCTTTTTGCCGGCATGCGTTTCCGCAAAACACGCGCGTTTTTGGTGCGATATGCTCTCCCTGGCGTCGGCGACTCCAATAGTTGACCGAGACTATTTCAAATCGAAGCCCACAAACTGGGCAGCAGACCCAAGTTTTTCGGTCCCCATCCCAGTTAAAACCCGCGTGACGAGTTCTCGCCTTCATCGATCCCACGGCTCCTTGAACGGCAGGCCCACAAACTCGAACACCTCGCGCTCGCTGCCCACCACCCTCTCCTCGGTCCCCAGGCCCACCGGCCGGCTGAACCCGGTGCCATACGGATGCCACTGCCAGCCCATCGCCTTGGCCGCGCTGGCGATCGCAATGTTCGACTCCCCCGGCCCCGTGCGACACACCAGGTAGTTGAACCAGTTCGCCTCCGTCGCCGCGAACAGATCCACCGGCACGCCGCTGGCCACATGGACCGCCAGCTTGTTCTTGTCGCCCCACATGACCGACCCGTTGGCGTTGAGGCGCTTGGCCAGCACACCGGCGGCCAGCAGCCGATCCAGCACGGCATCCACCCGGCTGACCTGCTTCACGTCGAACAGCCCATCCCGCACGGTTTCCAGCTGGGGCACGAACAGAATCTCCACGTCGCCCACCTCATCCTTCCGCCGCCGCAACGAGCCGGCCACAATCAACCGGTCGGTCACCGGCTTGAGCGCATCGCACAACTCCTTGGCGACGGCCAACGCGGCCGCGCGGGGAAACTTGGTCTTCATGCGCCAAGAAAATTAACCTCCGGCACCACCACCCTCACCACGCCATCCAATGGGCTCACCCCGCGCGCCGCGTCCCCGTGCGCGTAGATCAACGTCGTGTTCACATCCTCGTGACCGCACAAGTCCTTGACCGTCGCGATGTCGTTCCCATTTTGGAGCGCGTGCGTGACAAACGCATGGCGCAGCGTGTGCGGCGTCACGCGCTTGGTGATGCCCGCCGCCTGCACGGCCGCGCGCATCTGCTTGGCAATGCTTTCGTCCGTCGCGTGCCAGCGATACTGGCCGCGCAGCACGTTCGACGGAAATAACCACTGCCACCGCAGCTCCCGCGGCGCGTTGCGATACTTCACCGCCAGCCGCCCCGGCAACTCCACTAGCCCGCCGCCATTGGCAAGGTCCAGTTCATGCACTGACTTCCGCCAGGCCACCTGCCGCGTAAGCGCCGGCACGAGCAGCGCGGGCAGCAAAGTCAGCCGGCTCTTGTCGCCCTTGCCCCCATGCACGCGCACGGTCAACGCCGCGAAGTCAATGTCCTGCACCCGCAGCTTGCAGACCTCGCTCACCCGCAGGCCAGAGCCATACATCAGCGCCGCCATCAGCTTCGCCTGCCCCTTCAGGCCAGCGAAGATGCGCCCGATCTGTTCGCGCGTCGGGATGATGCGCAGGGTCTGACGCTCACGCGGGAGCGGCGGCAGGTTCAGCTGCCCCATGTCCGCCTTGAGGATGTGCTTAAAGAAGAACGCCGCCGCGTTCAGCGCCTGCTTGCGGGCCGATGCCGAGTAGTTTTGCGCGTGCAGATGGCAGAGGAACTCCGTCACATCCGACCCCGTCCAAGTTGACGCCGGCCGCTGGCGGAACGCGTAGAACTTGCGCAGCCAAAACCAATAAGCCGCCACCGTGTTGGGCAGCAAATCCTGCTCAGCAGCGGCAGCAGTCAATCTGGCTTTGAGGTCCATGATAATGCCAACCGGGTTGGTTCACTTAACTGTTGTCCTCATACACCCAGAACTTCCCACGCCGCGTTCGCGTGAGAAAACCCAACCGCATGAGTTCAGCCAGTCGGTTATTCATGGCCGTTGGGGCGCATGAATAGCCGATAGCTTCGACCACTTGCGCAGAGTGAGCAGATTTGAGGCGTCTTACAGCCTCGAGGGTTTCGTGGAGATCATCGGACATTGGGCGCTTGCCCATGCCTCCGCAGCATTCACATTTCAGAAGTGGTTTCTGTTTCATTTTACACTAGGAGCGATAGTTGTCTGGTTTCTCGTTCGATGCGTTCCACCGCTGCCGCGTAATAGTCGGCGTCAATCTCGCAGGCGGTCAGCGGATGGCCGCGATAGTGGCAGGCGATGGCGATGCTCCCGCTTCCCATGTGGGTATCGAGGATTCTATCACCGGGCTTGGCGTAGGTATCGAGCAACCACTCATAGAGCTTCACCGGCTTTTGTGTGGGGTGGATTCGCTTTTCATTCAGCGCTTTGTTGCCCTGCTGGATGGTCCCTTGAGCGATGGAGACGCCTTGCATCATTCCGCGCCACATATAGCGCAGTATGTCCACACGTTGATTGAGGCTGCAGAAGGCTATTTCCGCCCCCGATTGATCGGCTCCATCATTCACCTTGTCCCAGATGATCCGGCCTCCCGGCCATGCTACCGAATAGTAGTTGATACCCCAGACAATTTGATGCCTCGATACGCGGCGGAGTTCAGCGAAGTATTCAGGGGGCGGCGGCTTTCTGTCCCATGACTTTGCTTGATAGCCTCCATCACGGCACAGCATCACGGTTCCATTGCGCTGTTTCACACCATGGTTCCTATTCGTTCCGCCGTCCTCACCTCTGCCATAGGGCGGGTCCACGATAGCAAGATCATAGGCATTATCGGGCATCTCCCGCATCACGGCCATGCAATCGGCAAGCCGCAAATCGAGCAACGGACAACCAGTCGGTGATGCCAATGACTGCCGCGTGAAAGTCATTGGCGAGGCGGAGCTGGAGGGCGCGGCATTCATGGCATACCTTGGTCGTTCGGCATTTCTACGTCGTTGGCGACTTCGTTGCCCCACGACGCCCAGCCGTGCCGTTTCCGCCGGGCGAAAAGTTCCAGATACGGGCCGGGAGATACCGACTCCACAACCGACTGAAATTCCTCTGGCTTGCGGCTGTGCTTGTTTTGCCGCTTCCAATTCCACCACGTCGAGTTCACGCGACGGGTTGCTGGCAGCTTTCCACGCCGCCCGAACAGCACAAATTCCGTGGTCGGTGCGAACGCGCCGCCAAGCCCAAGACCGCCGGGAGTCTTTGCCCATACCAGCGTTTGCGCGTATCGAAAGCCCCAAGCCTTCATCACCGCGAACGCATCGGGCAGGTATCGGCTCGTCGTCCACAGGTAGAGATGCGCGTTTTCATCGGCCATTCCGCCAACGGGCAGCGCGGCGATTTCTTGCACGGTCATTGCCTTGTAGGGCAGCGGTAGCGCACCGCCACCGGAGAACGATTTGCGAGCGTTCGCACCGTTGTTGAACTTGCCATACGGCCACGGAGGGTCAGCGACGATACACCGAAATGCCGAACAAGGCGCTGGACACGAATGATAGGGAGCGCGTTGAGGATCACTCTCAAAATCGAACGTCATGGGCGCGCTCCCTCTCATCGGTCAGCTTTTTCGTTCATCCCACCGCTCCATGGAATTCCCGGCGGATGCGCGCCACGCGCTCCGCCACTTCCTTGACCTGATGCTCCAACGCGGCGCAGCAGTGGCGCACCTCGTCGGCGCTGGCGTGGCGCAGGTGCCGGTAGCCGCGCTGGCCGCTGATCACGCGCGCCGTGCGGTTGGCCCACGCGCGGACGCGGCGCTTGTTCGTCTCCGTGGCCACGATGCCCAAGGTGCCCAGCACTTCCTCGGCCGTGCGCCAGCCGCGCGCTTCGAGCAGCAGCGCCTCAAACCGCCCGACCTCGTCATCCGCCCCCACGGGCGCGGCAAACAGGGGCAACTCGGAAAAGCTCTGGCTCATAACATCGCCACCACGCGGCCCATGTTCACGCGGTCTATGCGCAGGCCCATGAAGGTCGCGGAGCAGCCATCAATCGTCCGCGTTGACCACCAGTCCCGTCGGCGGAGCGCGTTGTCGATGTCTTCGCGCACCTCGTCTTCGAGCCTCTCTGGCAGCTCGATTCTCACGAGTTCGCCGTTGTCCAGCACCAGATCAATCCACGTCTTCATGTCAAAACGGCCCCCCTTCCTCGGCAGTTGATTCCGCCTCCGGCTCGGCCGGCGGCTCTGGCAACGCCAGCCCAGCGCGGCGTTTCAGTTCGGCCGTGGTGAAGTTCGGATCGCGCTTTTGCTCGGCGCGCTGCTTGGTGGCGATGGCGCGCCAGACGGTCTTGAGCAGGTCGTCCACCTGCGCGTCGGACAGCTCGCGCCAGACGAACTCGGTCGGACGCGGGCAGGCGTCGCGGAACTCCGCCACGAGCCAATCCGCCGCATCGGCCATGCGCACGTTGCCCAGCTCGCGGTGATTCGCCTTGAGCCAGCGCGGCCAGGTGAACTTGTCGGCGATGATGCTCGCCACGTAACGCCGCGCGCCGCCCAGCCGGCTCCAGTGCGTGCTGTCCTGCATGAACACTGCCAGCATCGGGATCAGCTCGCGCTCGATCTTCTGCTCGCGGTTGGTCCGGCTCATGCGGCTCTGCCGCATCTGCGCGTGCAGATCGCCGGGCTTGGTGACCTTCCAGAACTCGGCGAGCAGGTTGGAAAACTGGTGATTGCCCACGTCATCGCGGGTGATGCCGCCCCGTTGCAGGAGGGCTGCACAGGCCCGGCAAGGCCCGTCCTCGCACCCGGCCACGGCCGCCTGCACGAACGCCGCCTCGTCGGCGTCCGGCTGCTCCGCGCGCACCTTGGCCCACTCGCGCTGCCACATCGCCCACTGCGCCGGGCTCAGCTTGGCCGGCTGCGCCGCGCCCGCGAGCCGCGCCAGATGCGGCCGCACCTGCTGGCTGAACTCGTCATCGGTCAGCTCGCGCGTGCTGTGGATCTCGTGCCCGACCGCCACCGCGCAGACCGCGTGCAACTGCGCCCGGTCCTTGGGATCAAACCCGCGCACCTGACAGACCTGATGCCAAGCGGCGTGCAACTGGCGGTTGTGGGTGGGGGTCATGGGTGGCCTTACTTTTGCAACGCCTGCCAGGCCTTTAGGTAGGCCCGGCCCTTGAGCCCACGCAGTTGCGGGTGGCGGCGGTTGGTGCGCGGCTTGCCCTCGGTGGTGAGACCGGCGCGGACCAGCGCGGCCCGATGCCGCCGGTTCCACTCCACGCGGTAGGCGTTGCCCTTGAGGTGCGCCATGTCCGGGTGACGCAGCCGCCGACCCCGGCGCGTGGGCTTGGGGCTCGGGGAAACCGGCGCGGATGCCGGCGCGTTGCCGAGCTTGATCGCGCCCGTGACCAGCGCCCGCTGCGCCACGGCCACGGGGTCAAAGCCCAACGCCAGCGCGGGTCGGGTCCACTTGCCTTGCGTCAGGAAGCTCATGGTCAGTCCCTCAGGGTGATGATGGCCCACTGGTCCACGAAGTCGGCGGGCACGGTGCTGGTGCTGGCCCAGCGCCACGCCCACGTGGTGCCGGGCTGATGCACGCGCTCGGCCACGAACACGCGGCCCGAGCTGACGTTGCGGCACAGGCAGCGCGCGTGCATGGGCGGCAGGTTGTCCGGCCGGCTGTCCTGCCACGGCGCGGCCGCGGGTTGAAGTGCGGGGTTGCTCATGTCAGGCGGCCAGTTTGTTGTCCACGTCGGTGAGCTTGGGCTCCACGAAGAAGGCTTCCTCCTGCACGACGCGCAGGCCCAGCTGGCGCAGGTCATCGGGCAGCAGGGTGTCGCGCTGGGCAAGGATGCTGGCTTTGTCCACTTTCACTTTTATGCGGATGAACCCCGAGTAGCCGGCCGCGCTCTTGAGCCGTTCCAGCACGCGGTCCCACGTCCAGCCGGCGAGGGTTTTCAAGGTGGGATTGCCCACGCGCCAGCCGATGACGCCGTGCAGCAGGTCGAGGCTTTTGAGCTTGCCAAACTCGGCGGCGTTGGCCTCGGCCCAACGGCGCACGGCCTCGGCCTTGGCGGCGAGTTCCTGCTCCACCCCGGCAAGCTGGTCCTCATATTCGCTGCGGATCTCGGTAATGCGCTTGTCCATCAGCGCGGTGGTGCGGCGCTTGTAGGTGGTCAGGCGCGCGATGTCGGCAACGAGCGCCTCCATCTCCTCGCGGGTGACGACGGGCTCGGGCTCGGGCTTGGTCTTGATGCGTTTGCTCATGTGTGTGGTTCTCCTGGGTTAAAGTGTCCCCGCGCCGGCCAATGCCGGGCGGGGGTTGGCCGGCTGTGTTCCAGCGGCATCGCCGCCCCCGTTATGGGCAGCCGGCCGAAGTTCTTTTTCGGTCACGGGCAGGCAAGCACGGCAGATCCCGTGGCTCACCTGCACCGTGTCGCCGCGGCGCAGCATGATCCGGTCGGCCTCCACCAACGCCGCGCCATACCGGATGCGCGTGACCGTGTGGCACCAGCTGCACACGGTGATGAAAAAGTCGCCTGCGGCCGGTTGCGGTGAGGGTGTTGCGTCTTGCGCGCTTGCCCGCTCGGGATCGGTGGCCAGCGAGTAGCGAAGGTTGACCAGCAGAGCCACCAGCAGCATGGCCAAGACGGCAGCCAGAATGGCCAGCGTGGGCCAGATGGCGGACCAGATCAGGGGTAGGGTTGACATGGCAGGATTCAGTTGAGGCCGAAGGTGGCCAGTTGTTTGAGGGGACAGCCGGCAAAGCTGGAGGCGAACACCAGCACGCGCTGGCGGCCCAGCTCCGGTTTCATGGCTGCTGCATAGGTCATGCATTGGCTCTGCGCGCTGCCTTCCAGGTGCAGGTGCTCGAACTTCGGCGCGATGACCGGCCAGCCCTTCACCTCGGTGGCCAGCGCATCCGCGAAGCGCCCGAGCAGGCAGGCCATGTCGATCGCGGCTTTGGAGGCGAAGGCGTTCATTGCGCCCCCCCATCCCGCAGCATTGCCGCCTTCGCAGATTTGAGCGCTGCTTCCACCTCGATTTTCGTCGCGCGCTTGCGGCCGTGCAGCCGCTTGGCCACGCGGTTGACCAGGCTGAAGTGCCCGAACTCGGCCGCCTTGCCCCGGATCAATTCCAGCGCCTCGGTGGCGTTGCCGAACGCGTTCGCCTCAAAGAACTGCTCGGCATCGGCAGCCGGGATGTCGCGCACTTCGACTTGCGCGTGACAGCGGCGCGCGATGTGGCGATAGGCCGCGTTGAAATGTTGCTCCCAATCGGCGTGGCCTTCGGGCGTCACGAGCAGCACCGGCACGAGGCGCGTCTTGTTGCAGATGAAGCGCACAGCGAATAGCGCGTCATTGCCCATGAACTCGGCCTCGTCAATGATGACGGGCCAGTCGTAGCCCTTGCGGCGTTCCTCGAACGCGGCTTCGATGGCCGTGGCGCTGGCGCGTTGCAGCCCGCGCATTTCCAGCGCAGCGGCGAGCCCGCGCATGACCTGTTTGTAGCTGCCCCGTTCGCGCCAGCCGCGGGTGGCTTCGAGCGCGCGGGCCGTGGTGAACTCCGCAAGCAACGCATCCTTCAGCTCAGTCTTGCCGCCGCCGGTTGGGGCCACGAAGACGATGCAGCGCTCAACGCCCTTTTCAACCTGCGCTTCCTTCACGGCCTGCGTGATGGCCGTGACGTGCGAGAGCTTGAGCCGCTTCCGGGAAAACACCTGCTCGCGTTGCGCGCGCTTGCGGGCAATGGCGGCGGGCAGTTCCTCCAGCTCGTGAATCAGCTCGATGCGCTTGGCCTCGCTGACCTCTTCAAAATAGCTGGGCAGGTCGCGGTCGGGCTGCAATGCGCGCTTCAGCTTGACCCACACGCTTTCCGTCCAGGGCAGATAGAGCCGGGCAAACTCGCTTGCGGACTTCTGCTTCTGCTCCTCTTCCACCAAGGCTTGCAGCAAATCGCGCAAGTGCGCATCCGGCTGCCAGCCCATCGTTGTTGTCTCGTCACTCATGGTCGCATCTCCATTTTTAGGTTGCTCACCAGTCTTCAGTGACCGGCAAGTTTTCGGCGGCACGCGCCAAAAGTTCTTCGCGGCAATCCACGGCCGCTTCGGGTTCCTCGGTCGGCGCGGCGGCGGGTTTCGCAACAGGTCGGCGCATGGCCGCACCCAGTTCTTGCAAGGCCTCGGCACCGGGCGTGCTGACCTCTTGCAGGCGCTGCTCGGCCGCGCGGGCGAGCACGGGCACCGCCGCCTGGGCGAGCGCGCCGATCTGGTTCGCGCGCCACGCCTCGCGGGTCAATGCCTCGCCCTGCTTGCCCTGCACGGCGGCCACGGTCGTGGCCAGGAACCGGTCCTTGCGCGCGATGGCCTCGCGCAGCGCGGGCTGGTCGCCGCGTTGCACCCCCCGCAGCCGGCTCCACGTGCCGGCATAGCGGCCTTTCACCGTCAGGTGGGCGCGGTCGGGATCGTGCGGGGCAAAGTAGGCCAGCACCTCCGTGCCCTCCGGCAGGGCCTGCGTCGGGGTCTCGGGGCCGAACAACAGCTTCACGCCGTCGCGCTTCAGCTCCACCCAGCCCTTGGCGCTTACACGCGCGAGCGCGTGTCCGTCGTCGTAGAAGCGCGGCCAGATGGCGTCCGGCAGCCGGCCGAAACGCTCGCCCGCGCGCAGCCGTTCCATCCGCTCCAGCGGCGTCTCCAGCCGCGTGTTCCATTCGAGCAGCGTGCGCAGCGCGTCCTCGCCGAGCGCCTGCACATCGGCGGGCAGTTGCGCGAGTTCGGCCACGGGCCGCCAGAGCCCGCCGCTGCCCTTCATGCGCCACACGGCCACGGGCTCGAAGCCTTCGCAGTCGTGCTCGGTGCGGCGGTTAATCGCGTCCACGATGCGCAGGGACTCGGCGTAGCACTGCTGCGGGCTGGCGTAGGCGAACGGGATGGCGGCGCGCAGCTCGGCCGGCAGCAGCGCCCCGAGCTTCATCAGCTGGCCGGCCTCGCGGGCGCGGCCATGCTCCAGCAGCGGCGCGTGATTGCGATCCTTGCCGGTCTGGCCGCTCAGGTGGCCGCAGGCGTTGTGGTAGAGGTTGTGCCAGCTCTCGATGTGGGCCTTGCCAGTCGAGTTGCCCACGGGCTTTTCCTCCCACGCGTGGACCAGCTCGCCGTTCATGCCCGTGTAGCCCACGACAATCTGGCCGCCGCTCGCATCGTAGAGCACGCGGGCCTCGGCAGCGGACAGCGTCGCCGTGCCGCGTTCGAGGACCAGATGGCACTGGTAGTCCAGCGGGTAGCCGTATTCCTCAAACAGCGCGGCCACGAGGAAGAGGAAGTCGCGGCGGTTGAGGAACTGCTTCGAGCCATCCTCGCGCGGCAACACCGGGCGCTGGCCGAACTTGAGATACGCGCCCGAGGCAAGGTCCAGCGCGCCAAACTGCGCCACCTCGACCGGCCCGTGCGGGGGCACGATCACCTTGCGGTCCAGCTTGAGGTCGTCAAACATCACCCACTCCAGGAAGCGCGCGCCGACGCGCGTGCCGGGCACGTGCGGCAGGACGCCCTTGGCCGCCACGGTGCCGATGCGGGCAATGGCCTTCTCGGCGCGCGTGTTTTTGGCGCGGTCGATCAGGTTGCGATAGCTCCAGCCATCCGGGTGCCAGCCATTGCGGCCGGGTGGCGGACACTGCTCATAACCGCTGTGTTCCCAGCCCTCGGGCCGTTCGCCGGTCAGGTGCCACTCGCGCCACTGGGCCACCAGGCGCTTCCACGCGGGGCGGTCTTTGCGCTGGTTCCCCAGCATCCGGCCGGCGACAAACCGCAGGAAGGCCTTGGGCAAATCGGCATCCGTTTCCGTGCGGGCCTGCAGGTCCTTGAAGCGGCGGCGGTCCACCAGGGCCACCGGGTCGCGGCCCGCCGCGTTGAACGCGCGGAGCTTCTTGTAGAGGTTGCCGATGCTCGCGCCCTCCAGCAGCGGGTTGTCCCGCACCAGCTTGAGCGCCGCCTGCCGCCCGCCCTGCTCCAGCAGCGCGATGACCTCCAGCCACACGCGCGCCGCGTCCTGTATCTCGGCGGGGAAATCGTAGATCGTGGGCTTCGGAGTGGAGCTGGTGGTGAGCGCGGTCATAAGGTTGGGCGCATCAGGTTCAGGTGCGGTGGGTTAGCGGCGGCGGGCGGCCTTGCGGCGGGCCTGCGAGGCCTTGAGGCCGTCGCGGATCACGTCCACGGTCTGGAGCAGGCCGGCCAGATACTCGTCGCTGGTGCCCACGTCCCAGTAGTGCGCGCCGTCCAGCGCGGTGGCCGCGCCGGTCTCGGCCAGGCGCTTGAAACCGGTCTGCCACACCTTGGCCGCCGCCTCGAAGGCCTTGCGCTTCACGTCGGCGGTCTTGCCGCGCGGCAGCTTGGCGCGGGGCACCTCGGGCTTGCGCTCGGCCCGGCCGTTGCCGAGCTGGAGGATGTCGCGGGCGGCATTCAGCTCCAGCGTGGGCTTGGTGGCGAAATACTTGGTGGCCGTTTCCTCGAAGGCCCCGCGGGCCGCGCCGTCGTCGGCATCGAGCAGCACGGCCATGGTCACCTTCTTCAGCTCGCCGTGGCGCAGGTCCAGCTCGGCACGGGCTTTCCAATCGCGCAGCGTGCGTTCGGGCGTGCCGGAAAACTCGCGGGCGCAGACGGTTTCAAACTCGCCGTGCGGCGTGACGTTCTTGAGCGCCACCAGCGCCGCGCCGGCCAGCAGCCGGCTCAGCAGCGCGGTGTGCATCGCCTGTCGGCCCTGCTCGGCGGCCTGGGCAAAGACCGCGCCGTAGCGGCGCACGTTGTCAACTTGCTGCTGCACGATCGCGGCGGAAGCAGCGGGTATCATCGCATCACTCATGGTGTTTTCGGGTTGGCCGGCTTACTGGGCCGGGAAAGGGAGGCCAGATGGTCGCGCCAGCGCGCGGCCTCGGGGCTGAGGTCGAAGAGCAGCGGCTGGCCCCGCTGCGCGAGCCGGAAGGCAAAGAAGCCCTCCACGCTGGCCCGTGTGAAGCGCAGGTGCTCGCGCTCGCGCGAGGCGGCATCCCCGATGCCGAAGGCTTGCAGCAGGCCCTGCTCTTCCAGCGCCACCACCTGCGCGCGGGACAGGCCCAGCGCGGTCTGCACTTCGTCCGGCCGCACGTTGGGCCGGCCATGGGCAAACAGGGGTGAAAGGGTGGCCTGCATGGGTCAGGATTGCTGCCGGGCAAATTGGGCAAAGTGCCGGGCATAGCGGCGCTTCACGTCGTCAACCACGGCCGGGTTCAGCTCGCCGCGCTGGAGCAGGAGCCAGAGCTTCTTGGCCTTGCGGCTGTGGTAGTCTGGGTGCGCCGGCGTGGCGTTCGTAAGTTCGAGGTGCTGACCCTTGAGCGCCGAGGTGCCGAAGGCGCGCGTGGCAAACGCGGCGCTCACTTCCGTCCCGGTGTCGATGCCGCCGTAAGCGATGTGCCGGCCCATGGGTTTCATCGCGTGAGATCCCTTTCCAAGGCGGCGGCAACTGACTCCCAGCGCGCGGACTGCATGCCCGCCAGCACGCCAGCCAACAAAACCACCAAACCCAACAACACCTGACCGCTGCCAATCAGGAATCCTGACATCAGCCCGCCGCCAGTCGAAATCCGGCCGAGCGCCCGCGCGTTGCGGCGCGCCAGCGGTAGCCAATACTCCCAGATCACTGGCCACCTCCATGACAAGCCGCAAGCCAGCGGCGGCGGGTGGCAATGCAAAAGCGCAACTGCTGGGCCAGCCATGGGCGGTTGCGCTTGGGCCATTCGGCCAGCGCCTGCCGAATGTCATGGCCCGAGCTGCGGCTGCGCTCGTTGACCGCGCGCTCGGCCAGGCCCATGATGCCGTTCCACACAACTCTTCCGACCGGATCAAGTTTGACTTGGTGGAGGGCGGTCATCGTTGGTCCTTTCCCTGGGTGAACATGCCGGGCAGGTCGCGTTGGAGGCTCTCGGCGGCATCCATGGCGGCGAGCACGTAA
>JBEGRA010000040.1:0-7115 GCA_041180705.1 Pseudomonadota bacterium
GGGGTGCACGGCACCCCCCAATCTTCAGCAGTTTCCAGACGGCCCGGTGCCCCCCACCGTGGCGACGGTGTATTCCATGGCGCGTTTTGTTTTCGTCACAGGTGGTGTGGTGTCCTCGCTGGGCAAGGGCATCGCCTCCGCCTCGCTCGGGGCCATTCTGGAGGCCCGCGGCCTCAAGATCAGCATGATGAAGCTGGACCCCTACATCAACGTGGATCCGGGCACCATGAGCCCGTTCCAGCACGGCGAGGTCTTCGTCACCGCAGATGGTGGCGAAACGGACCTGGACCTCGGGCACTACGAGCGCTTCGTGCGCACCAAGAGCACCCGCAACAGCAACTTCACCACCGGGCGCATCTACGAACGCGTCATCGCCAAGGAGCGCCGCGGCGACTACCTCGGGGCCACGGTGCAGGTCATCCCGCACATCACCGATGAAATCAAGCGCAGCATCAAGCTGGGCGCCGGCGACGCAGACGTCTGCATGGTGGAAATCGGCGGCACGGTGGGCGACATCGAATCGCTGCCGTTCCTCGAGGCCATCCGTCAGCTGGGCGTCGAGCTCGGTCGCAACAACTGCGTGTTCATGCACCTCACGCTGGTGCCCGTGGTGGCCGGCGGCGAAATCAAGACGAAGCCCACGCAGCATTCCGTGAAGGAACTGCGCGGCATCGGCATCCAGCCGGACATCCTGCTGTGCCGTTCGAAGGACCCGCTCCCGCCCGAGCAGGCGCGCAAGATTGCGTTGTTCACGAATGTGGAAGAGCGCGCTGTCATCTCCGCCATCGACGCGGACGACCTCTACAAGATTCCGCGTTTGTTGCACGAGCAGGGCCTCGACGAAATCGTCGTGGACCGCCTGCGCCTGTCGCCGCCGCCGGCGAACCTCGCCGAGTGGGATGCCGTGGTGGATGCCCGCATGAACCCCGAGGCGACCATCACGCTCGCCATGGTCGGCAAGTACATGCAGGTGAAGGACAGCTACATCTCGCTGACCGAATCGCTGCAGCACGCCGGCGTGAAGACGCGCACGCGCGTCAACGTGCGCTATATCGATGCCACCGACATCGAGCGTGATGGCACCGGTTGCCTGCAGGGCGTCGACGCCGTGCTGGTGCCGGGTGGCTTCGGCGAACGCGGCATCGAAGGCAAGATTCAAACGGTGCGCTGGGCCCGCGAGAACAAGGTGCCGTTCCTCGGCATCTGCCTCGGCATGCAGGTGGCGTGCATCGAATATGCGCGCGACGTGCTCGGGCTCGAAGGCGCCAACAGCACCGAATTCAACCGCGCCACGCCGGACCCGGTCATCGGTCTCATCACCGAATGGCAGGACGCGGCCGGCAGCACCTACCAGCGTTCGGAAAAGTCGGACATGGGCGGCACCATGCGTCTGGGCGCGCAGGTGTGCCGCCTGGGCGAAGGCACGCTGGCTCGCGCGACGTACGGCAGCGCGGAAGTGATGGAACGTCACCGCCACCGCTACGAGTTCAACAACACCTACCTCGACCGCATGGCGGCAGCGGGCCTGCGCTTCAGCGGCCGCTCGGTGGACGGGCTGGTGGAAGTGGTCGAGCTGCCGGGGCACCCGTGGTTCCTCGCCGTGCAGTTCCACCCGGAATTCCAGTCCACGCCGCGTGACGGCCACCCGTTGTTCACGGGCTTCATCCGTGCGGCGCGGCAGTTCCGCGCGGCGGCGGTGGACGCCTGATGGCCGCGGGCGAGGCTGGCCGCACGCCGCTCATGCAGCTTTGCGGTTTCCCGGTGGGTGGTGGGCACCCGTTCTTTCTTATCGCCGGGCCCTGCGTGGTGGAAAGCCTGCAGTTGCAGCTGGATACCGCCGGCGCCCTGCAGGAAATGGCGGCACGCCTCGGCATCCCGTTCATCTTCAAGAGCTCTTTCGACAAGGCCAACCGCAGCTCCGCTTCGAGCTTCCGTGGCCCGGGTCTGGAAGCGGGCCTCAAGATTCTGGCCGAGGTGAAGGCGCAGCTCGGTGTGCCGCTGCTCACCGACGTGCACGAAGACACGCCGCTCGCTGAAGTCGCGAGCGTCGTCGACGTGCTGCAGACGCCAGCCTTCTTGTGCCGCCAAACGAATTTCATCCAGAACGTGGCCCGTACCGGGCTGCCCGTGAATCTCAAGAAGGGGCAGTTCCTGTCGCCCTGGGAAATGGGCAACGTGGTGGACAAGGCGCGTGCCGTGGGCAACGCCAACATCATGGTCTGCGAGCGCGGCTTCACCTTCGGCTACAACAACCTGGTGTCGGACATGCGTTCGCTCGCCATCATGCGCAGCACGCGGGCCCCGGTGGTGTTCGACGCCACGCACTCGGTGCAGTTGCCGGGCGGGCAGGGCACTGCCTCCGGTGGTCAGCGCGAATTCGTGCCCGTGCTGGCGCGTGCGGCCGTGGCGGCCGGCATCGATGGCCTGTTCATGGAAACCCATCCGGACCCGTCCAAGGCGCTGTCGGACGGCCCGAACGCGTGGCCGCTGCCGCGCATGGAAAGCTTGCTGAAGACCCTGCAGGCGCTCGACCACACGGTGAAGAGCGCCCCCTACGAGGAAGACCTGACATGACGAAGATTGCCCGCATCCTTGGCCGCGAGATCATCGACTCCCGTGGCAACCCGACCGTTGAAGCCGACGTCATCCTCGAGAACGGCGTGCTGGGCCGTGCGGCCGTGCCTTCGGGCGCCAGCACCGGCAGCCGCGAAGCCGTGGAGCTGCGCGACGGCGATGCGGGCCGCTATCTCGGCAAGGGCGTGCAGAAGGCTGTGGCCAACGTGAACGGCGAACTCGCTGCGCTGTCCGTGGGCCGTGACGTGGCGGACCAGGCGGGCCTCGACGCCGCCATGATTGCGGCGGATGGCACCGACACCAAGGCGCGCCTCGGCGCCAACGCCTTGCTGGCCGTGTCGTTGGCCGCCGCCCATGCCGCTGCCGCGGACCGCGGTGTAGGCCTGTGGCGCCATCTGGCTGGCGAGCAGCAGGTGCTGACGCTGCCCGTGCCGATGATGAACATCATCAACGGCGGCGCGCATGCCAACAACAGCCTCGACATCCAGGAATTCATGATTCTTCCGGTGGGCGCGCCTTCGCTCGCGGAAGCACTGCGTTGCGGCGCGGAGATCTTCCACACCCTGAAGAAGCAGTTGAATGCCAAGGGCCTCACGACCGCCGTGGGCGACGAGGGCGGTTTCGCACCGGACCTGCCGTCGAATGCTGCTGCGCTCGAGACCATTCTCGAGGCCGTCACCAAGGCCGGCTATGCGCCGGGCAAGGATGTTTACCTCGGCCTCGACGTGGCCAGCACCGAGTTCTGCCACGACGGCATCTACAAGCTCGGCGCCGATGGCCGCGACTTCGACTCTGCCGGCTTCGCGGACTACCTCGCGGACCTCGCCAACCAGTACCCCATCCTCACCATCGAAGACGGCATGGCTGAAGGCGACTGGGCGGGCTGGAAGCTGCTGACGGAAAAGCTCGGCAAGCGCGTGCAGCTGGTGGGCGACGACCTGTTCGTCACCAACACCAAGATTCTCGCCGAGGGCATCCAGAAGGGCATCGCGAACGCCATCCTCATCAAGCCGAACCAGATCGGCACGCTGACGGAAACGCTGGCCGCCATCTCGATGGCGACGGCGGCGAACTACGCCGCCGTGGTGTCGCACCGTTCGGGCGAGACCGAAGACGCGACCATCGCCGACATCGCCGTGGCCACCACGGCCACGCAGATCAAGACCGGCTCGATGTCTCGTTCGGACCGCATCGCCAAGTACAATCAGCTGCTGCGCATCGAAGCGGCGCTGGGCGTGAATGCACGTTACGCGGGCTACGGGGCTTTCCCGGTGGTGCCTGCGGGCGCACGGTGATAGATTCGCGTCCATGAAGTTGCTCGTCGGTCTGCTGGTCACCTTGCTGCTGCTCTTGCAGTACCGGCTGTGGCTGAGCGAGAACGGCGTCCGCGAGTCCATGCACCTGCATGCGGCGGTTGCCGCGCAGCAGGCAGAGAACGAAACGCTGGCGCGGCGCAACCGCGAACTCGCGGCGGAGGTCATGGACCTCCGCTCGGGTAGCGCGGCTCTCGAGGAACGCGCCCGCAACGACCTCGGCATGATCGGCCGCGCGGAAACCTTCTACCAGGTGGTTCCGCCGGGCACGCCGCTGAGCGCGCGCCCCGGTGGCGTACCCACGCCCGCGGAAGCCCCGCTGGTACCGGCCGCGGCTGCCGGCGGTGGTGTGCTGCAACCGGCCCCGCAGGTCGTGGCTCCCGCGGCTCCGGTGCCGGCGCCGTCGCGGTAGCGGGGGTGCCCGGTGCTGGCCGGGCCCACAGTGCGCATCCCTTCATGAAGTACTGGGTGGTCCTGCCTGCGGCCGGACGCGGCGAGCGTTTCGGCGGCCCCTTGCCCAAGCAATACGAACCCTTGCCGGGTGGCTTGGTCATCGAGCACGCGCTCGCCCCCTTCCTTCGCGATGGCGCCAACGGGCCCTGCGGCGTGGTGGTCGCCTTGGGTGTCTCGGATACGCGTTTCGCCACCTTGCCCGTCGCTGCGCATCCCCTAGTCTCAACCACGCTTGGCGGCGCTTCCCGCGCCGAAAGCGTTCTCGCCGGGCTGCGTGCCGTGAGTGCGCGGGGTGGCACCCCGGAGGACTGGGTGTTGGTGCATGACGCGGCGCGTCCTTGCCTCGGCGAGGAGGAGTTGGCCAGCCTGCTCGCGGCACTCGGCACGCCGGTCGGCGCAGCCGGTGGTTCCCTCCTGGCCTTGCCGGTGGCGGACACCGTGAAGCGCGGCGAGGCCTTTCCCAGTGATGCGGCCATGGCCATTCCGGGCGGTGCCAGCGTCACGGCCACCGTGCCGCGCGACGGCCTCTGGCGTGCGCTGACGCCGCAAGCTTTTCGTCTTGGCGCGCTCACGACTGCGCTGGAACGGGCCCTGCAGCACGCCGCCGAACCGGGTGGCGCTGCGCCCACCGATGAAGCTGCCGCCATGGAAGCGCTTGGCGTGGCACCCGTGCTGGTGCCCGGAAGCCCCTACAACGTGAAGGTGACGGTGCCGGCGGACCTGGCCTTTGCCGCCACGGTCCTGCGCTCGCGGAAGGAGTCCTCCCTTGGCTGAAATTCCCTCCCGGTCCGGCCCACGCGTCGGCTTCGGTTTCGACGTGCATGGCTTCGGCCCCGGCGACCATGTGTGGCTGGCGGGCGTGCGGCTGCCGCATACCCATGGCGTGGTGGCGCACTCCGACGGCGACGTGCTGTTGCATGCACTGTGCGATGCCTTGCTCGGGGCGGTGGCGCTGGGCGATATCGGCCAGCACTTTCCCGACACCGACCCGCGCTGGCGCGGCGCGGCCAGCCACCAGTTCGTCACGCACTGCCTTGGCCTCGTGCGGGCGCGTGGCTACGTGGTGGGCAACGCGGACCTCACCCTGCTGGCCGAAGCGCCGCGCCTGAAAGGCCATCGCGACGCGATGATCGCGCGCGTGGCCGAACTGCTGGAGGTGCCCGCCGACGCGGTGGGCCTGAAAGCCACCACCACCGAACAGATGGGCTTCACGGGTAGACGCGAGGGCCTCGCGGCCCAGGCGGCCGTGATGCTCTGGCCCGCGCCTGCGGTTGCCGCTGCGAACGACGTATCCCCGGAGTCTTGATGCACACCCCTCTCGATCTGGCGCTCGCGCCCCCACGGGCCTTCGGTCCGTCCCTCGGCAGCGCCAGCCTGCGGCAGTCCCCCGAAGACTTCCGCGTGGACGAACTGTTGGCCTTCGAAGCCGATGGTGGCAGTGCCCATTGGCTCGTCTGCCTGGAAAAGCGCGGCGTGACGACGCTGGCGGCCGTGGGTGCGCTCGCGCGATACGCCGGCGTGTCGGAGCGGGACATCGGCTTCGCGGGCTTCAAGGACCGTCACGCCGTCACCTCGCAGCACTTCACCGTGCCCGTGCGTCCGCCGAAGGCCGGGCCTGCGCCCTCTTGGGCACCGGACGCGCTCGGTGAGCCGTTCCGCGTGCTGTCGGCCCTGCCGCATGCGCGCAAGCTGCCGCGCGGTGCACTGGCTGGAAATCGCTTCACCGTGGTGGCCCGCGGCCTGGCAGACACCGTGTCGCGCGCTGCCGTGGACGAGCGCTTGGCCCTGGTGGCAAAGCGCGGTGTGCCGAATTACTTTGGCGAGCAGCGCTATGGGCGCGGTGCCTCGAACCTCGCGGCCGTGGAAGCCTGGGCAGCGGGTGGCGAACTGCCGGGCCGTCGCGAGGAACGCGGTTTCGTGCTGTCCGCAGCGCGCTCCTTGCTGTTCAACGCGGCACTCGCCGCGCGCGTGGAGGCGGGTAACTGGGACGTGTTGCTGCCCGGAGACCTGGCGAACCTCGATGGCTCGCGCAGCCGCTTCAAGGTGACGGAACTCGACGACACGCTGCGCGAGCGGTTGGCGCTGTTCGACATTCACCCGACGGGCACGCTTGCCGGCAGCGGCGAGACGGGCCTGCTCGGCGAAGGCGCAGCGCTGGAACAAGCGGCTTGGGCGGCATTGCCCGCACCCTGGGGCGACGTCCCGGCGGTGCTGGTGGCTGCAGGCATGGAAGTGGACACGCGCCCGCTGCGTCTGCCCGTGCGCGAACTCAGCTGGCAGTGGGGCGAGGACGCAGCCGGTGCAGTGCTGACGCTCAGCTTCCGTCTGCCGGCAGGTGGTTATGCCACCACCGTGCTGCGCGAGCTGTTCGACACCGGCTACGTGGCCGAAGACGGCGGCTGAGGCAAGGGAAGCCCCGAAGGGCTTGTAGGAGCGAGCTTGCTCGCGACTCTGCATGCCCCTTTGTAGGAGCGAGCTTGCTCGCGACTCTTGATTGTCGGGAGCAAGCTCCCTCCCATAAGGAGCCCCCTCCCACATGAAGAGTCGGGAGCAAGCTCCCTCCCACAGCAATTTTTCGCCGTCAGGGCTAGCGCGCCAGCAGCACGTAGATGGCGCCGGTGCCGCCGTCCATGCCGCGGGCGGAGGCGAACGCCAGCACCGATTCGAAATGGCGCAGCCACACGTTCACGGCGTGCTTCAGCACCGGGCCGCGGGGCCCGGAGCGCAGACCCTTGCCGTGGATGACGCGTACGCAGTGGCAGCGTTGGCGTAGTG
>JBEGRA010000041.1:0-5077 GCA_041180705.1 Pseudomonadota bacterium
GCAGCCGCCCGCGAGGCGCGCGAGCCGGCGCCAGCCGTACCGTCGAAGCCACCGGGCAAGGGATGAAGTCCATGGAACCAGACACCCAGCCCTCGCTTGAAGGCACTTTCCACGCGGCACCCGCGAGCGACACGCCCGGCAAGCTGCTGAAGGCGGCCCGCGAGGCCCGTGGCCTTTCCGCGCAGCAGCTCTGCGAGGCCATCCAGCTCGAGCCGCGTTACCTCACGGCACTCGAAGAGGACCGCTTCGAGGCGTTCGACGCACCGGTGTTCGCGCGCGGCTTCCTGCGCAAGTCTGCGTCGTTCCTGGGGCTGGACCCGGCGGTATTGCTGGACGGCTATGACCGCCTGCAGCGCGGTCCTGTTGCCCCGACGCACATTCCTCCCACCATCTCCCGCATCAAGCCCAAGCGTGTTTCGCCCTGGCGCCTGCCGCTGCTCGGCTTGGCTGCCGTCGTCGCGTTGGTGCTGCTGGTGTGGTGGCTGGTCGCGGGTCTCGGTGGTTTTGGCAGCACTGCTCCGGCGGCTCCTGAAGAAATTCCCGCGGAAGTGGTTCCAGCGGTCGCGGCCCCTGCCACCAACTCGCCCGTAGACCTGGCCCCGGCCGCCCCTGTACAGCCGGCAGTCGCCCCCGACCTCGGGGCTGGCGGCAACGCCGCTGGCGAAGTTCCTGCCGCTGCGGCGGCGGGCGCGGATCTGGCTGCTCCCGCCGCGGCACCGGTCGCCGCCCCTGCGGTTCCGGCTGCAGCTGCGCCGGCCCGCGCCGAACTGCTGGTGCAGGTGTCCAACCAGTGTTGGGTGAACGTGAACGGGCCGGATGGCCGCCGCCTCTATGTCGGCATGGCCAGCCCCGGCGTCCTGCGCTTCGCGGGGGCTGGTCCTTGGCAGGTCCTGCTCGGCGATTCGCGGCAGGCGAAAGTTTCCGTGGGCGGGCGCGATGTGGCCGTGCCGGTACAGCAGAACCGCGACAATTACGTGGTTCGCTTCACCGTCACTGCCGACGGCCAGATTCGCTGAACCCGCGCTGTTTTCCGGAGCGATGCAGACTTGAACCCGATGATCCAGCCGCTGCGCGGCATGAACGATGTGCTGCCGGCGGACATGCCCTGGTGGCATTTCCTCGAGGCCACCGCGCGCGAAGTGCTCGACGCTTACGGCTACCAGGAAGTGCGGCTGCCGCTGCTGGAACAGACCGCCTTGTTCAAGCGTGCCATCGGCGAGTACACGGACATCGTCGAGAAAGAGATGTTCACCTTTGCCGACCGCGACGGTGACTCGCTCACGCTTCGCCCGGAAGCCACCGCCAGCCTCGTGCGGGCCGCCATCACCAACGGCATGCTGCACAACCAGCGCCATCGTTTGTGGACCGCGGGCCCCATGTTCCGCGGTGAACGCCCGCAGAAGGGGCGTTATCGCCAGTTCCACCAGATCGACGTCGAGGCCTACGGCTTCGCCGGCCCGGATATCGACGCCGAACTCATCCTGCTCTCCGCGCGCTTGTGGCAGCGGCTGGGCATTTCGCGCGTGCGTCTCGAACTGAATTCGCTCGGCACGCCGGAAAGCCGGCGTGTCTACCGCGAAAAGCTCATCGAATATTTTTCGGCGCACCATGCGCTGCTCGACGAGGACAGCCGCCGGCGCTTGCATGGCAACCCGCTGCGCATCCTCGACAGCAAGAACCCGGCTCTGGCCGAGTGCATTGCGGGTGCGCCGTCGTTGGCAGATTCGCTGGCGCCGGAGTGCCGAGCGCATTTCGATGCCCTGCAGCAGGCCCTGTCGGATGCCGGCATCGGCTTCACGGTGAACCCGCGACTGGTGCGTGGGCTCGACTACTATTCCCGTACCGTGTTCGAATGGGTCACGGACGCTCTGGGTTCGCAGAACGCGGTGTGTTCCGGTGGCCGGTACGACGGCCTCATTCCCATGCTGGGCGGCGAGCCCACACCGGCCATCGGTTGGGCGTTGGGCGAAGAGCGTATCGTGCTGCTCATGCAAGAGCTGGGCATCACCCCGCCCGGTGTGGAGCCGGACGTATTCGTGGTGGTGGTCGGCGAGCGCGCCTCGCGTGCGGGGCTTGCGGTGGCAGAACGCCTTCGCGACTCCAACCCCGGCCTCAAGGTCCATGCGGGCCTCGGTGGCGGCGGGTTCAAGGCGCAGTTCAAGCGTGCGGACAAGAGTGGTGCCGCGGTGGCTGTCATCATCGGTGACGATGAAGCCGACCGCGGCGTGGCGCAGGTGAAGCACCTGCGAATCGAAAACGCGCAGGAAACCTGCGCTCTTGCCGAGGTTCCCGCCCGCGTGGCGGTGCTGCTCGGCGCGCAAGGTGGGAGATAGGCCGTGGACGAGTACCTGTCGGAAAAAGAACAGATCGAGGGCCTGAAGCAGCGGGTCCGTGAATACGGGCCTTACGCGCTGGCGGGTGTCATCGTGGCCGTGGGTGGTCTCTACGGCTGGAAGTACTACCAGTCGACGCGCGCCCATCAGGGGCTCGAGGCGGCAGCCAAAGTGGAAGCCATTGCCGCGCAGTTGGGCGGTGGCGACGCCGTCGGTGCCGGCAAGGCGGCCGACGCGCTGCGCGACGGCTACGGCCGCACGCCTTACGCGGACGAAGCAGACCTGATGGTCGCGCGCGGCCTCACTGACGCCGGCGACCTGCTGGGCGCCATGGCTCGTGTGGAAAACGTCATCCGCAACACCGGCGACGAAGAGATGAAGGCCGTGGCCATGCTCCGCAAGGCCCGTCTGCAGCGCGCCATGGGCAAGCCGGATGACGGCCTCAAGACCATCAACGCCGCTCTCGAAGGCGGGCAGGTGGGCGAACTGGGCGCCTTCGCGGCGCGGTTCCTGGAAGTGAAGGGCGATCTGCTCGGCGACAAGGGCGACGCAAAGGGTGCCGCTGCCGCTTGGCAGGAAGCCTTGGCCAAGGATAAGGACGGCGTGCTGGCTCGCGAGCTCGTCGAGCTGAAACTGAACCAGGCTGGTGGCACGGCGCCGGCTGCGGCAAACACCGCGGCAACGGCCGCTACCGGCGGTGCCCAGTGACGCGCCCCGCGTCCGCGGTGCCTGGCCGCGCGCCCTGGGTGCGTCTGCTGGGCGTCGGCCTGCTGGCCGTCGGCGTGCTGGCCGGTTGCGGCAAGAAAGACAAGGACGTGGACCCGCCCGCTGAGCTCGTGAAGTTCGCAGCGACGCTCGACGTGCAGAAGGCTTGGTCCGAAGGAACGGGCGGTGCGGAGCCGGTACTGCGCCTTGCGCTGGTGCCGGCGGTTGCGGGCGACACCGTTTACGCCGCTGGGCACGGTGGCGACGTGCTCGCCATTGCGGCCGCCACGGGCAAGACCTTGTGGCGCGCGGACACCCGTCTGGAACTCTCGGCCGGGCCGGGTACCGGCGCCGGTCTGGTCGTGGTGGGCACCGCAGACGGCGATGTCGTGGCGCTGGACGCGGCTTCAGGCAAGCAGCGCTGGAAGGTGCGCATTCCCGGTGAAGTGCTGGCGGCTCCAGCCATCGGCGAGAGTGGCGTGCACCTGCGTGCGGTCGACGGCCGTATCTATACCTTGGGTCTGGCGGACGGCAAGCGCGTGTGGAACGACGAGCAGGGCGTGCCGCGCCTGTCGTTGCGTGGTTCCGCTGCGCCCACCCTGACTGCCGAGGCACTGTTGGTGCCCTACGACAATGGCAAGCTGCTGGCGTATGCCCCGGCGCAGGGTGACATCTTGTGGGAGGCTTCGGCCAACCCGCCCAGCGGCAAGACCGAACTGGCCCGTCTGAACGACATCGATGGCTCGGTCGTGGTCGATGGCAAGGACATCTTCGTGGCCGGCTTCCAGGGCCGCATCGCCATGCTGGCGCTCGACAGCGGGCAGGTCTGGTGGTCGCGCGACTTCTCCACGGCCGGTGGTCCCGCGCTTGGCCCGGACAATGTCTACGCCACTAACGCTGCCGGCACCGTGGTGGCTCTGCGGCGCAAGGACGGCGCCCCGGTGTGGGAGCAGGCGGCGTTGGCCCATCGTCAGGTGACGGCCCCCGTCGTTTCCGGTGACACTGTGGTTGTGGCCGACTTCGAGGGCGCCGTGCATTGGCTCGACGCCACTTCCGGTGCGTTGGTCGGCCGTGCCAGCGTCGGCGACCGCGTGCGTTTCGCCCCCGTCGTTGCTGGCAATCTCGTGGTGGTGCAGGACGACAAGGGCACCGTTACCGCTTTCCGAACCCGTCCGGCGCGCTGAGCGCGCCGTCGTCGCCCCCCCAGGAATTCCCATGCTTCCCGTAGTTGCCCTGGTGGGCCGACCCAATGTCGGCAAATCCACGTTGTTCAATGTCATCACGGGCACCCGTGATGCGCTCGTTGCCGACCTCCCCGGTCTGACGCGCGACCGCAAGTACGGCTACGGCCGTCTTGGTCCCTGCCCGAGCATCGTCATCGACACCGGTGGTCTGGTGGAAACGCCGGCCGGCATCGAGCAACCCATGGTGGAGCAAACCCGCCGGGCCATCGAAGAAGCGGACCGCATCATCTTCGTGGTGGACGGTCGCTCGGGCATCACTGCGACGGATCGTTGGGTCGTGGATCTTCTTCGCCGCACGAAGAAGCAGGTGTTCGTCGCCGTCAACAAGGCCGAAGGTATCGACGACGACCTGTTCACCGCCGAGTTCCACGCCTTCGGTCTGGGTGAGCCTTCCGCCATTTCCGCCGCGCACGGTCAGGGCATTCGCGACCTCATGGACCGCGTGCTGGCTGGGCTGGAACCGCCGGAGGGAGCCGAGGAAGAGGCCGCACCGGACCGTGAAAAGCGCGTCCGCGTTTGCGTGGTCGGGCGGCCCAACGTCGGCAAGTCCACGCTCATCAACCGTTGGCTCGGCGAAGAACGTCTGGTGGCTTTCGATCAGCCCGGTACCACGCGCGACACGGTCCACGTGCCCTTCGAGCGCGACGGCAACCTCTACGACCTGATCGACACCGCCGGTGTTCGCCGCAAGGCGCGCGTGGAAGGGGCCGTCGAAAAATTCAGTGTCGTCAAGACGCTTCAGGCCATTGAAGAAGCGCACGTGGTGGTGGGCGTGCTGGATGCCAGCGAGACCGT
>JBEGRA010000042.1:0-5806 GCA_041180705.1 Pseudomonadota bacterium
CGGGTGCCGTCGTTGCAGGTGGCGGTGTAGAGCACGATGGCGGAAGACCCGGTGGAAGCAGGTGCCGTGAAGTTCAGCTTGGTGCTGTGGAAGCCCGGCGTGGCGGCGGTGAGCGTGGGCGCGTCCGGGTTGGTTTGTACGGTTGGGGTGGGAGTGGTGCCGCCTGTCGTGGCAGAAGTGCTCGAGGTGCTGCCGCCACCCCCGCCACAGGCGGCGAGCACGAAGATTGGCAGAGTGGCGACCAGTGCGGTGAAGCCGCAGCGGCCCAAGCGCTGCTCGGAGGGCGCAACGGTAAAGTTTTCAGGCATGGCGGGGCATCCTTGAGTTGGCGACTGCGCCAGAAACTGTGACACGAGGGCATTCGCAGCCGACGATTGATATGTTCAGATGGTAGCTTCGCCCGGGCGGGCAGCGGAGCCGTGCATGAAACGCTTGTCTCTTCTCGACTACAGTCGGCTGGTCGCCGCGTTTGCTGTGCTGTGTTACCACTATTTCCACAACGGATTGCTGAACGGAAAGTTGACGGGCATCGCTGCCACGCCGGTACTGGAGGGCATGGCGCGCTACGGCTACCTCGGCGTCGAGTTGTTTTTCATGATCAGCGGGTACGTCATTTTCTTCTCCGCCCGCGGCAAGCGAGCGGGTGACTTCCTCGCAGCGCGCGCCCTCAGGCTCTATCCCGCGTTCTGGGGCGGCGTGGTGCTCACGTCTCTTTTTGCCGTCTTTCTGGGGGGCGTGGGCATGGCCGTGTCGGCACCGCAGGTGTTGGCAAACCTCACCATGTTCCCCCAGTGGTTCGGTTACCAGTTCGTGGACGGCGTCTACTGGACCTTGCAGTACGAGTGGGCGTTTTATGCGGCGGTCTTCGGAGTGCTGTTGGTGGGTGCACAGCGCCATCTGGAAACGCTCCTGCGCCTGTGGCCACTCTGGTTGCTGTTGACCCGAGTGACTGACCACACTGCGCTTCCTTACGCCGACGGTTACTACGCGTTTTTTGCCGCCGGCGCCCTGTTCGCCATGGGGACCGGGGAGCATCCATGGTGGCACGGCGTCATGCTGGGCCTTTGCGCCGTGCTGTGCGTGAGCTTCTCTCTGGACCATGCCGCTGGAATGTCGTTGGCGAAAGGCATCGCTTACTCGCCGGCCGTAGTGTCCGTACTTGTCGGCATGTTTTTCGTGTTGTTCATCGTGCTGGGAACCCCTTGGGGGGAGAGCGTCGACCTGCCCGGTGCCCGTTGGGCCGGCGCCATCACGTATCCGCTCTATCTGGTCCATGCGCATATCGGCTACATGGTGCTGTCGCACCTGGGCGCTCGCGGTTGGCATGCGGCTGCGTATGTGGCTACGTTCGCGCTGGTGTTGGCACTGGCTTGGCTCCTCCACCGCGTAATCGAAACGCGCGGTGCGCAGTTGTGGCGGACCGTGTTCGCCGCGACACTCGGCCGTGCCGGCAACTCGGCGCAGGAATTTTTCGCAATGGGCCTGAAGCGTCTGAAGACCATGGAGCGCTGAATGATGGCCAACCGGTGGTCGTATCGCGGCAGGGTTGCGGTGGTGTTTTTGGCTCTGGCCGGCAGTGTTGGCGGGGCGCAGGCAGAAAGCGCCGTGACTTCCCCACCAGTCCCGTCAGCGGCGCAGTCGGCCTTTGCCGCGGCCGTGGACACCTATCTCGACCGCTTCGCCAGTTTTCATCCTTCCATCGCGGCGGGCAACGGCTTGCATGGCCATGATGGTCAGTTGGAGGACTATTCGCCGGCGGCGATACGAGCCGAGGTGTCCTGGCTGCGCCAATCGCGTCGTGCCTTCGAAAGCCTGCCTGCCTCCAGTCTGTCACCCGAAGAGCGGGTCGACCGCAGGATTGTGCTCGGACTCATCGACGGCTGGTTGCTGGATATCGACACGGTACGCACCTGGCAACGCAACCCCATGGTTTACGTGGCGGCCGTGTCGGATGGGCTGCACGACCTGGCGGCCATGGAATCCGCTCCGGCGGCACTGCGCATGCAGAACGCCATTCGGAAAATGCGCGGCGTGCCGCGTCTGCTGGCGCAGGCGCGCAGCAACGTGCCGCATCCGCCGAAGGTTTTCGTCGAGCGCTCCATCGCCATGCTCGGCGGTGTCTCCGAACTGCTGACCCACGATTTGGCGCTGGCCTTCGCTGATGCCCCGGATGCCGCCCTGCGACGCGAGATGCTGCAGGCTGCGCAAGTGGCCAACCGGTCCGTGGAGCAGTACCAACGTTTTCTGGAGGCCGCGTTGCCCGCCAGTCCCGCCGACGGCTACGCCATTGGTACGGCGAATGTGGAAGCCCGTTATCGCGCGGAGGAGTTCATCGACTTGCCGGCCGCCCGCTTGCTGGAAATCGGCGAGCGCGAGTTGGCGCGGAACCAGGCGGTTTTTGCGGCAACGGCGCGGCAGGTGGATTCCACTCGCACGCCGGTAGAAGTCTGGAAGATGGTTGAGGCGGACCACCCGGCCCGCGGCGAATTGGTTCCGGCGGCCCGGGCCCAAGTGGCGGAACTGTCCCGGTTCGTCGCGGCACACCATCTCATGACTCTGCCGGCCGGCGAGACCGTCGAAGTGGCTGCCGCGCCCGCGTACGACATTGGCCTCGCGTCCATGCATTCCTCGCCGCCGCTGGAGAAGCGGCCCGTGAAGAGCTACTACTACATCACGGACGCCCAGCAGGACTGGCCTGCCGCGCAGCAAGCCGCGTGGCTGGAACGCTTCAATTACCCGACTCTAGCCGATGTGACCGCACACGAGGTCATGCCCGGGCACTATGTCCACAGCCTGTTCATGCGCTCCACCACGGGCAAGCTTCGCAAGACGTGGATAGGCCTGAACCCGTTTCCGCAGCCCTCGTCCGGTCAGGATGGCTGGGCGCACTACGCCGAACAGATGGTGGTGGACGAGGGCTTTCATGCCGACGACCCGCGCTACCGTTTGGCGCAGACGGCCGAGGCACTGACGCGCATCTGTCGGCTCATCGCGGGCATCCGTTTGCACAGTGGCGAATGGACGGTGGAAGACGCCACCGCCTTGTTCCGGCAGCAGGCTCACCTTGGTGAAGCGGCTGCTCGCCGCGAGGCGGTGCGTGGCACCTATGACCCAACCTATGGTGTGTACTTTCTGGGCAAGCTGGCGGCACTGAAGCTGCGGCAGGACTACCAGCAGGCGGAGGGTGCGAATTTTCGCTTGGCTACGTTCCACGAACGCGTGATGACCAACGGCATTGCGCCGTGGTGGGCGCACCGGCAGCTGCTGTTGCCCGGGGACACGGGCGCGGTGTTGGAATAGCCCCCCAAGAGCCGAAACGGCTGACCTGACCAGGTGAGGGGGGAGTGGTGGGCGGTACAGGATTTGAACCTGTGACCCCTGCCGTGTGAAAGCAGTGCTCTACCGCTGAGCTAACCGCCCGCCATGAGCCGAGAATAATAACGGGCTGCGGCGGAGCGGTCAACCGTGGATATCCGACGCAGGGCGTGGTCTGCTAGCATTTCGGTATCGTCCGCGAACAAGAACCAGAGAAGCCAGAACCGTCCATGACTACCTCTTCCCCCGGCACCGTGCGCACGCGCTTTGCCCCGAGCCCGACTGGCCTCCTGCACATCGGTGGTGTCCGTACGGCCTTGTTCTGCTGGCTGTATGCGCGCCGCCACGCCGGCACGTTCGTGCTGCGCGTCGAAGACACGGACCGTGAACGCTCCACGGATGAAGCCGTGCGCGTCATCCTGGAAGGCATGGCCTGGCTGGGCCTGAACGCGGACGAGGGCCCGTTCTACCAGACGAAGCGCTACGACCGGTATCGCGAAGTCATCGGCGAATGGCTGCAGGCGGGCAAGGCCTACTACTGCTATTGCTCGAAGGAAGAGCTGGATGCGATGCGCGCGGAGCAGCAGGCCCACGGCGAAAAGCCCCGTTACGACGGCCGCTGCCGCCATGGCAAGGCACCGGTCCCGGGCGTGACGCCCGTGGTGCGCTTCAAGAACCCCCACGATGGCGAAGTGGTGGTGGAAGACGCGGTCCATGGCCGCGTGGTGTTCCAGAACAAGGAACTCGACGACCTCATCATTCAGCGCTCGGACGGCAACCCCACCTACAACTTCTGCGTGGTGGTGGATGACCACGACATGGCCATCACCCACGTCATTCGCGGGGACGACCACCTGAACAACACGCCGCGCCAGCTGAACATGCTGCGGGCCATGGTGGGCGAGGGCGGCCAGGTGCCCGTATACGCGCATCTCCCGATGATTCTCGGCCCCGACGGCACCAAGCTTTCCAAGCGCCACGGCGCGGTGAGCGTGCTGGAATACGACCGTGAAGGCTTCTTGCCGGAAGCGCTGCTGAACTATCTGGCGCGCCTCGGGTGGTCGCATGGCGACCAGGAGTTCTTCACGCTCGAAGACATGGTGCGGCTGTTCGACATTGAGGACGTGAACAAGTCCGCCTCGGCCATCAACCCGGACAAGCTTGCCTGGTTGAACCAGCAACACATGCTGGCGGCGGACAACGCGCGCCTTGCCACCATGCTGCGCCCGCAGTTGGAAGCGACGGGCGTCGCGGTGCCGGCAGACGCCGATCTGGTCGCCATCGTGGCCTGCCAGAAGGAACGCTCGAAAACGCTGCGTGAAATGGCCATGGCGAGTCGTTTCTTTTTCGAAGCGCCGCACGCCTACGAGGAAAAAGCGGCCAAGAAGCACCTTGGTGCGGAAGGGCAGGCGGCGTTGCAGGCGGTCATTGCCGCGCTGCAGGGCTTGGCGGAGTGGAGCGCCACTGCTATTCACGATGCCATCAACGCTCTGGCTGCCGCGCAAGGCGTGGGCCTGGGCAAGCTGGCGCAGCCGGTGCGTGTGGCGGTGTCGGGTGGCAGTATTTCTCCGCCCATCGACGCCACACTCGCCATCCTGGGCCGCGACGAGACACTTGCGCGTCTGGCGCGTGCCGCGGCAGCGGTGCACTGAAGCGTTTCGAAATGCTTTTGGGTATTGACAGGGAAAGGCGACTTCCTTAAATTAACGGGCTCACCTCGAGTGGGGCTATAGCTCAGCTGGGAGAGCGCTTGCATGGCATGCAAGAGGTCGTCGGTTCGATCCCGACTAGCTCCACCACTCTTTCCTCCCGTCCGGCCCAGCCGTTCGGTCGGCAGCGTCCCTGTCGTCTAGAGGCCTAGGACCCCACCCTTTCAAGGTGGCGACACGGGTTCGAATCCCGTCAGGGACGCCATTTCCTCTTTCCCTTTCTTCTCCGCGTGGTCCTCGCGGCAGAACCCTTCCGGGTTGGCCTTGAAACGCCTCTCGAGAGGGGAAAACAGGGTTTTCGTGCGCCGTTTCGCGGTTTTTGTGGGTTCCACCCGCTTCGGCACCCTGCCAATCTGTGCGCCAATACCGGAACCGCTTCCGTCGTTCACCTAACATTACGTTAACACCGGGATGCCCCCATCCTTGGGTTACATGGAGAGTTAGGACATGTCCCTGAAGTCTTTGCGCGGCTTGCTGCCGCTGCTTGCCGCGAGCCTCGTGGCAGGCCTTTGCTGGACCGGTTCCGCCGCCGCGGAACAAGAGCCCAGCGACGTCGCGAGCAAGCTCGCTCCCACGGAATCGCAGCAGGCCGAACAGGCGGATTACCACATCGGCGCCGGCGACCAGCTGAACGTCTATGTGTGGAACCACCCCGAGCTGACACTCACCGTGCCCGTGCGCCCGGACGGCAAGATTTCCACGCCGCTCATCGAAAGCCTGCCTGCCGCCGGCAAGACGCCGCTGCAGCTGGCGCGCGAGATGGAGGCCGCCCTCGCCGAATA
>JBEGRA010000043.1:0-2844 GCA_041180705.1 Pseudomonadota bacterium
TGGAGGCGCGGGCGGGAGTCGAACCCGCCTGGAAGGATTTGCAGTCCTCTGCATAACCGCTTTGCTACCGCGCCTGCGGTGCGCACCGCGTTGGTGGCGGTGGCTGTCCCCTCAGACAAGAAACCCCGGTGAACCCGGGGTTGCTTGAAGAAGAAATGGAGCGGGAAACGAGGCTCGAACTCGCGACCTCAACCTTGGCAAGGTTGCGCTCTACCAACTGAGCTATTCCCGCTCGCGAGACGGAGAATATTAAGGCATTTTTCGGCAGTGTCAAGCGTCTTTCGGGGCCGCGCTGAGATCCGGCCAGGCAGCACGCAGATAGGCCACCATCGACCACAAAGTGAGTACTGCAGCCAGTACAGTCAACCCGACTCCCAACGGATAAATGGGAACGAACCAGAGATCTTCGCGGTAGAGCAGCATCGACAGACCCACGATCTGGAAGATGGTCTTGAACTTGCCGATGGAGGACACCGCCACCTTGCGACGTGCGCCGATCTCCGCCATCCATTCGCGCAGCGCCGAAATGGCAATTTCACGGCCGATGATGACTGCTGCGGTGATGGTCATCCACCAGGTGTGGTTGTCGTGGACGATGAGCACCAGCGCCACGGCCACGATGAGCTTGTCCGCCACGGGGTCCAGAAAGGCACCGAGTGGCGTGATGAGCCCGTACTTGCGCGCATAGTAACCGTCGAGGCTGTCGGTGATGCCGGCGGCCGCGAACATGAGCCCTGCCGCCATGTGGGACCACGAATACGGGAGGAAGAACAGCACGACCACCAGCGGGATGGCAAGGATGCGCAAGCCCGTGAGAATGTTGGCGATGTTCAGCAGGGAGCGTGGGGGCACGGCGATGTCGTTGCTTCAGGGGCTGGTGGACCAGCCGTGGGGGAAAACGCCTGGCGGCGCCTCGTTCGATCCGGCTCAGGAGCCGGCGTGGAGATGATCATAAATGACCTGCGCGAGATGGGGACCAATGCCCTGCACCGCCGCCAAGTCTTCCAATCCTGCCAACTGTACGCCTTTCAGACCACCAAATTGCTTCAGTAGCGCACGACGGCGGGCGGGTCCGAGACCCGGCACGTCATCCAACACGCTTCCCTGCCGCGCTTTGGCACGCGCTCGACGGTGGCCGGTGATGGCAAACCGGTGCGCCTCATCACGTACTCGCTGCACCACATGCAGCGCCGGGGAGTCCGGCGGCAACAAGTCGGCGTGCTCTTCGCCCAAGCGAAACAGCCGCTCCTGCCCTGCCCTGCGGTCCGCACCCTTCGCAACGCCGACCACGGCCGGCACCACGACACCGGAAGCGGCCAGCACCTCCTCCGCCTGCGCCAGTTGCCCCTTGCCGCCGTCGATGAGCAAGACGTCCGGAATGGGACTCTCGCCAGCCTTGATGCGCCGGAAACGCCGCTCCAACGCCTGTCTCATCGCACCGTAGTCGTCGCCTGGTTCGATGCCCTCGATGTTGAAGCGACGGTATTCCGTCTTGCTCGGCCCTTCCGGCCCGAAGACGACACAGGAAGCGACGGTCGCCTCGCCGCGGGTATGGCTTATGTCGAAACACTCGATTCGACGCGGCGGCGACGGCAACCCCAGTGCCTCCCCCAGCGCTGCCAGTTGCCCCGCAACGCCAGCGCGGTGCGTCAACTTCATCTTCAAGGCTTGTTCGGCATTTTCGCGGGCCGCGTCCAGCCATTTCGCCTTCAGCCCGCGCTGCGCACGGTGAATTTTCACCTTGCGTCCTGCGCGCTCGGATAAGGTTTCTTCAAGCGCATCGGCTTCCTCGAACGCCAACGGCACGAGAATCTCGGGCGGAGCCTCCCGCTCCAGGTAGTACTGCGCCACGAAGCCGGCGAGGACTTCCTCCGGCTCGGCCAATCCCGTCTTGGGGAAGAAGGTGGTGGTACCCAGGCTGCGACCACCACGAATGAACAACAAGCCGACGCAGTACTCGCCGTTCGCTTCTGCCAGCGCCACTGCATCGCAGTCGGTATCCGTCGTCGAGGTGACGATCTGCCGCTCCTGCAGCTTGCGCAGGGCGGCCAACTGGTCCCGCAGTTGGGCCGCGCGCTCGAATTCCAGCGCTTCTGCGGCGGCCTCCATGCGCTTCCCGAGGTCGCGCGCGACCTCGTCATTGCGCCCTTCCAGTACGCTCACCGCAGACTGGACGTCGCGCGCGTAATCCTCCCGCGAGATGAGGCCAACGCAAGGAGCCGTGCAGCGCTGGATCTGATGCTGCAGACAAGGCCGCGACCGGTGTGCGAAATAAGTGTCTTCGCACGGCCGCAAACGAAACAGCTTCTGCAACTGGGTGACCGTCTCGTGGACCGCCCAAGTGCTGGGGTACGGGCCGAAGAAACGGTCCGGTGCGCGGCGGACGCCGCGATAGAAGGACATCCGCGGAAAGTCATGCGACGACAAACGCAGGTACGGGAAGCTCTTGTCGTCCTTCAGCAGCACGTTGTAGTGCGGCCGGTGCTGCTTGATGAGGTTGTACTCGAGCAGCAGTGCTTCCGTGTCGGAGCGGGTGACCGTGACTTCGATACGCGCTATCTGGCGCACCATGGCCACCACTTTCGGCGCCATGAGGTCGGCGCGGAAGTAACTGCCCACCCGCTGCTTCAGTTGGCGCGCCTTGCCAACGTAGATGATTTCCCCATCCGCCGCGAACATGCGGTAGACGCCCGGACGCATGGGCAAGGTCGCCACGAAGGCCTTCGGATCGAAGGCCTCTGGAGGCGTGGCTTCAGCGGGCGGCTGCAACGTGGTGGTCACGCGCCCATTGTCCCGCCTTCCCCACCACGGCGGCAAACATCTCGGTGGTCAGGCGCCGCGTCT
>JBEGRA010000044.1:0-4229 GCA_041180705.1 Pseudomonadota bacterium
AGGGCAACTACCTGAACATCGGGCTCGGGCGCGAGACGACAACCGGCCTCGCCACCGACTTGCAGCGCCTGCTGCGCTGGCTCGCGGACACCCAGCGCGTGCCGCTGCAGGAATGGCCCCGTTTTCGCGGTCACGCTTACCTGGCTTACACGCGCTCGCGACGCCCTCTGGCGGCCGAAGGCTGCCTGCTGGTGGGCGACGCCGCCGGCATGGCCTGTCCGCGCAGCGGCGAAGGCATACGTCCTGCCATCGAATCGGGCCTGCTGGCTGCCGCGGCGGTGCGCCGTGCGCGGGGCGACTACCGCCGCGCGAGCCTCGCGCACTACGCCACGCTCATCGAAGAGCGCTTCGGCCACCGGCACCACCATCCACTGCATGCCACTGGCCCGCGCTCGCCCCCGCGTTGGCGTCAAGCCGCAGGACGCTGGCTGGTTTCCACCGAACCGTTCCTGCGCCACGTGGTGCTGGACCGTTTTTTCCTGCAACGCGCCGCTTCCGCCCTGCCCCCCACGGACGACGCCCTCATCCCGGAGCATTTCCCATGAAGACCATGACCACCCCCGGCCAACAAATCGACGGCGCGCCCAAGCGCAGCGGGCGCGTGCGCGCCAGCAAGGCCAGCATCTCGGAGCCCCTGCTGATGGCGACCGGCCAGCGGGCGCCGAAAGCGCAGACGAATTCCGTCCACCTTGCCGCCGCCAACGACAGCCGCACGCCTCTGGCCTTGCTGGAAGACCTGCACGAAGCCACCAGTGCCGCCATCGATGCCACCGGCCGCCACAACCGCATTGCCGAGGCCGCGTACTACCGTGCCGAAAGCCGCGGTTTCAGCGGCGGTTGCGCCGTGACGGACTGGCTGGAGGCTGAACGCGAAGTGGATGGTCAGCTCTCCGGGCGCGGCGCGGAAGGAGCTCGCTGCGGCGAATGAGCCACAGGTATTGAGGCACAATAGCGGCTTCCTTGTGCGGAGCCTGCCATGAAGCTGAACGACCCCTCCCTGCTGCAACAATTGGCGTATGTCGACGGCCAATGGATACCGGCGGATTCCGGTGCCACACTGCCGGTAACCAATCCTGCGACGGGCGAGCTGCTGGGCTCGGTGCCGAAAATGGGTGCGGCGGAAACCCGCCGCGCCATCGCCGCCGCCGCTGCCGCCATGCCCGCCTGGGCTGCCAAGACGGCCAAGGAACGTGCCACGGTACTGCGCCGCTGGCACGACCTGATGATGGCGAACCAGGAAGATCTGGCCGTGCTCATGACCGCCGAGCAGGGCAAGCCGCTCTCCGAAGCGCGCGGCGAAGTCGCCTATGCGGCCTCGTTCATCGAATGGTTCGCTGAAGAAGGCAAGCGTCTTTACGGCGAAATCATTCCGGGTCATCAGCCGGACAAGCGCATCGTGGTACTGCGCCAGCCCGTGGGCGTGGTCGCCGCCATCACGCCATGGAATTTCCCGGCCGCCATGATTACCCGCAAGGCCGGTCCTGCCTTGGCGGCCGGCTGCCCCATCGTCATCAAGCCGGCGACGCAAACACCCTTCTCTGCGCTAGCCATGGCCGTGCTGGCAGAACGGGCGGGGCTGCCCAAGGGGTTGATGAGCGTAGTGACCGGCGCTGCCACCGAGATTGGCGGAGAGATGACCTCCAACGCCACCGTACGCAAGGTGACCTTCACGGGCTCCACGGACGTGGGCATCAAGCTGATGGCGCAGAGCGCCCCGCAGCTCAAGAAGCTGTCGCTCGAACTCGGTGGCAACGCGCCCTTCATCGTCTTCGACGACGGCGACCTCGATGCCGCCGTGCAGGGCGCTCTGGCCAGCAAATACCGCAACACCGGGCAAACCTGCGTGTGTGCCAACCGCTTGCTGGTGCAGGCTGGCGTCTACGACGCCTTCACCGAAAAACTGGCAGCCGCCGTGCGCGGCCTGCGGGTGGGTGACGGGCTCGCGGGCCCCACGGACCAGGGCCCACTCATCGACGAAAAGGCCGTGGCCAAGGTGGAAGAACATGTAGCGGACGCGTTGGCCAAGGGCGCCACGCTTGCGCTGGGTGGCAAGCGCCATGCACTGGGTGGCACTTTCTACGAGCCGACCATCCTCACGAACGTCACCACGAACATGCTGGTGGCGCGCGAGGAAACCTTCGGCCCGCTGGCCCCGCTGTTCCGCTTCGAAACGGAAGCGGAAGCCATCGCGATGGCCAACGACACCGAGTTCGGCCTGGCTGCCTACTTCTACACTCGCGACCTCGCCCGCTCCTGGCGCGTTTCCGAGGCGCTGGAGTACGGCATCGTCGGCCTGAACACCGGCATCATCTCTACCGAGGTGGCACCGTTCGGCGGCATGAAGGCTTCGGGCTTCGGCCGCGAAGGCTCGCGTCACGGCATTCTCGATTACACCGAACTGAAGTACGTCTGCATGGGTGGCATCACGCCGTGACGTCCCCCGGTGGTCGCGCCGCTGCGCCGGCGGCGCGACGCATGCACTTGGCCCTCAGCGATCGCGCGCTCATCCTGCTGCTCGCGCCGCTGACGGCGCTCGGCGCCATGTCGCAGAACATGTTCGTGCCGGTGCTGCCACTGCTTCGGGCCGAACTGGCGCTCACAACGGCCCAGGCCAATACCACCGGCAGCTTCGCACTCGCTTCGTTTGCGTTCGGCCTGCTGTTCGGCGGCACCTTGTCGGACAGGCTCGGGCGTCGCTCCGTCATGCTCGCGGGCAACTGCGTGTTCGTGCTTGGCAGCATCGGCTGCGCGCTGGCACCGTCGCTGGGCTGGCTCGTCACCGCGCGCATCATCCAGGCGCTCGGCAGTTCGGTGTGCATGGTCACCACGCGCGCCATCATCGGCGATGTCTACCCGCGCGAAAGCATGGCCCGCATGCTGGCCTTTCTCACCATGGTCATGGTCATCGCGCCCACGCTGTCGCCCATCGTCGGCGGCTTCATCGGCAATCTCTACGGCTGGCGTGGCGTGTTTTGGGTACTCGCCGGCGTCGGCTTGCCGGCTTTGGTGCTCACTGCGTGGCGCCTGCCGGAAACGCGCAGCGATGCGGACCGCGCTGCCTTCGCCGTCAGCGGTGGCCACGGGCCCGGCGCGCTGTGGCGACAGAGCCGCCACATCCTCGGCGACCTCGCCTTTTTCAACGGCATCCTGCAGGCGGCGGTCATCTACGCCACCTTCCTCGTATTCGTGTGGAGCACGCCCTATGTGCTGAAAGCACAGGGCCTGCCGCTGTCCACTTACGGCGTGTGGAACCTGCTCATCGCGGTCGGCTATTTCATCGGCAACTGGCTCGTCACGCGCAGCAACGGTCGCCGCTCGATGGCTGCTTTCATTCGCACCGGCGTGGCACTGCAGTTGGCTGGTGCGGTGCTGGGCTTCGTCCTCGCGGAAGCCGGCCTCGCAGGGCCCATGCTTACGCCGTTTTGTCTGTTCCTGCCCATGGCCGTGCTCGCGTTTGGCCAAGGCCAGGCGCTGCCGAACGTCACGGCCAGCGCGGTGGCGCTGCACCCGGAAGCCAGCGGCACGGCGTCGAGCCTCATGGGCTTCGGTCAGCAGTTCGCCGCTGCCGTGGCGGTACAATTCATGGGCTTGTTCCCCTCGACCACAGCACAGCCCACCATGCGGTTCATCCTGGCAGCCGCCACCTTTTCGGCCGTGCTGTTATGGATGGACAATCGCCGCCTGACGAAAGCGCACTAGCGCGCCCGAAACCCTTTCACCATTTCACACGAAAGCAACACCATGGACGTACGTACTGCTCTCCTCCACCGCGCCTCGCCGGGCAAGCTCGCCGAGCCCGCGCCGGATGCCGCCCAGCTGACGCAACTGCTGGAAGCCGCCGTCCGCGCGCCGGACCACGGGCGCCTTGCGCCGTGGCGGTTCGTGGTGTTGCGTGGGGCAGCGCGTGAAGTGCTGGCGAACGCCATGGAGCAGGACCTGCTGGCTCGCAAGCCCGAGGCCACCGAGGAAGAACGCAACGGCGAACGCAACAAGCCGCTGCGCTCGCCCCTGCTGGTAGTGGTTGCCGCCGCCGTGCGCGAACACCCCAAGGTGCCAGCCATCGAGCAGATCACCGCCACCGCTGCCGCCGTGCAGAACCTTTGGACGCAGGCGCATGCGCTTGGCTTCGGCATGATGTGGAAGACCGGCCCGGCCGCTTACAGCCCGCGCGTGAAAGCGGCGCTGGGCTTTGCCGCAGAAGACACCATCGTCGGCATCCTGCATCTGGG
>JBEGRA010000045.1:0-4369 GCA_041180705.1 Pseudomonadota bacterium
GTTCGGCGAACTGGGCTTCCGTCACTTCGAAGCCGCACTCGGTAGCGGTCTTGGGGACCGGCATTTCGTCGACCCAGGGCTCGGTCGGGGGGGAGATGATGGTCTTGGCCTGGGTCTTGCCCGAGCCGAGGCCCAGGAACGCGGTGCCGGTGCCGAGGACACCCAGCTTCATGATCTCGCGGCGGGACAGCTGCGCGCGGGTGATTTCGCGGCGGAAATCCAGGGCCCACTTCACTTCGCGTTCGTGCTTGCTCATCGTCATGTCACTTGCTCCCAATGGAAATTTGATCGTCTTGGCACCCGGCGGCTTTCGCCTCTACTTGCTGGGCGTTTGGCCCGGCGAGTGCCTTGGCTTCCCTAATCCAAGAGCCGTGCCATCAGGGTTTTTTCCTTTCCATTCATGAGCTTGGGGTTTGTCCCCATGGGGAACCCCTACTCCCCGTAAGTATTTTCGACAGGTCAGGAGTAGGGGTTTTTGCGTACTTTCCGACCCGATGAGGGATTTCGGGTGGGGGCGCCGCCCGGACGGTACCCCGCTTTGGCGGGGAGACATTTTTATTGTGCGGGCGCGCCAGAGGGTTTCCGGGTGCCGAGCCCGCGCCTCGCCATCAGCCTTCAGCAGCCGCGCGCACCCCATCGCGAGAGAATTGTGAAGAGCGTCCCGCTTTGCATCGTCGGGGCTTTATACAGTGCTCCCCCTGTGGCGTTGTCAGGCAATCGCAACACATTGTTTGCAAAGGAATTCGGTGACTTCGGCACGGCTTTTGCAATTCTTGAACGCAAACCCGCCAGCCCCTTGGCGGCCCAGGAGATCAAAGTCATGACGACGAAGCACATCAGGAAAGCCGGTCTACTCGCCGGCCTCGTCCTGGCAGGTTTTTCCTTGCAGGTTCAGGCCGCCCCGCTCACGTACATCGTGGGCCTGGTTACCGCCACTTTGGGCTACGACGACGGCAATGGTGGTCGCACCACGGCTACGCACGAGTTCGCCCCGATGGGCGGCGATGGGGTTAACGACTACTTCGATGGCACGCTCGCCGGCGCTGGGGTCGATTCGACGATGGACCACTCGAATCTGATTCCGTTCTATGTGGACGGAGGCGAGCTCCCTTGGCAAGACTCCAGCCTTACCTACACGCTCGACAATACGAACGGCCTGCAGAACTTCAACAACGCCTCGCTGGACCTGTTCGTGAACCTGCTGTTCCTGTCGCCGCAGTCGGGCTACGTTCTTTCTGCCTACACCATAGGCAACTGGACGCTGATGCTGCAGGACCTGCTGTCCGGCGGCACGCAGTCGGTGTTCTCGACCACGCTGACTTTCAGCCAGGACCCCCTCAGCGAGGATTCCATGTTGCTGGGCAGCTCGCTGGGCAACGGGGTGTACGTTACCGCCACTTTCGGCGGCAACAACACCGTGTCCGGCGTGGGTACGCTCGGTAACGGCCTGACGCCCTTCGCCGAAGCGGTGATGGCCGGCGGTGCCAGCTTCATGGCCACTTCGGTGAACGTGCCGGAGCCGGGCAGCCTGGCGCTGCTGGGTCTGGGCCTCGCCGCGCTGGTGGCCTTCCGCCTCCGTCGCCGCAACGACGGGATGGCATTGGCTGCCTGAATGGCCCCTTGAGGCTGGGGCTCGCGTCCGCGAACCCCAGCCTTCCCGGAGACAGCCCCGGGCTACAACGAACAAGCCATGTCGGTACACTACCGACATGGCTTTTTCTTTGCGCTTGCGCCGGCAGTCCCGGCTGCTGGAAGTGGTTTTCGAAGACGGCGAGGGCTATGCCCTCACCTTCGAATACCTGCGGGTCATGTCGCCGTCGGCCGAGGTGCGGGGCCACGGCCCGGGGCAGGAAGTACTGCAGGTCCGCAAGGAACACGTCGCGGTGACGCAAGTGGAGCCGGTGGGACACTACGCGGTCCGTCTGCACTTCGACGACGGCCACAATTCCGGCCTCTACAGTTGGGCCTTCCTGAAAGAACTGGGCAGACAACGCGAACAAAACTGGCAGTCCTACGTGGACCGCCTGGCGCGTTTTGCCATTGAAAGGCTCCCGGACGCGCCCCACAACGGGCCGGGAGAGGCTCTTCCCGGCAAACCGGCGTAGGATTCAACCCACCACTTCCAGAGGCAGCCATCATGTCCATGCAGTTCTGGATCATCCTGGGCGCAGCGCTGCTGGCGCTCGAACTGCTGCTCATCGATGCCCAGTTCTATCTGGTGTTCCTCGGGCTTGCCGCCATCTCCACCGGTGGCTTGCTGTTGCTCGGCGCTCCCCTGTCCTCGCCGGCGGACTGGCTGCTGTTCGGTGTGCTGGCCCTGGCCTTCACTTTCGGCTTTCGCCGCCGTGTCTACGCAGCCCTGAAGACGCGTCACGGCGCCGGCCTGGCGGCCCCCTTCAGTTCCGGCACGGCGGTCCCTAGCGTACTCATCGCGCCGGGGAAAGAAGGCCCCGTTCAGCACAATGGCAGCCCCTGGACCGGCCGGAACGTCGGCACCCTGCCTCTGGAGCCCGGCGAACCTGCCCAATTGCAAGGGCGTGATGGTTTGGTGCTCCTGCTCGTCCGCCACCCCACCTGAGAGATTTTCCATGACCACTTTTGTCGTCATCGTCATGGCGTTGCTCGCCATCATCGTCATCGCCAAGACCGCCGTCGTGGTGCCGCAGCAAAACGCCTACGTGGTGGAGTTCCTCGGCAAGTACAACCGCACGCTGGAAGCCGGCTTCCACCTGCTGGTGCCCTTCGCCGAGCGCATTGCCTACCGCCACGAGATGAAAGAAAACGCCATCGACATCCCCGAGCAGGTCTGCATCACGAAGGACAACGTACAGGTGGGCGTGGACGGAGTGCTGTACCTGCAAGTGCTGGACCCGCAGCGTGCTTCGTATGGCATCCACAATTACGTGTTCGCCATCATCCAGTTGGCCCAGACCACGCTGCGCAGCGAAATCGGCAAGATCGATCTCGACCGCACGTTCGAAGAGCGCGGCACCATCAACAGCAATGTGGTGAGTGAACTCGATAAGGCCTGCGAGCCCTGGGGCGTCAAGGTGCTGCGTTACGAGATCAAGAACATCACCCCGCCGAAAGACGTGCTGCAGGCGATGGAAAAGCAGATGCGCGCAGAGCGCGAGAAACGTGCCGTCATCCTGACGTCCGAGGGTGAGCGCGATGCCAAGGTGAATCAGGCCGAAGGCGAAAAGCAACGCGTCATCAAGGAGTCGGAAGCCAACAAGCAGCAGCAGATCAACGAAGCGGAAGGCCAGGCTGCTGCCATTCTGGCCGTGGCCTCGGCCACCGCCGAGGGTCTGCGTCAGGTGGGCGCCGCGCTGGCGGACCGTGGCGGCATGGAAGCGATGCAGTTACGCATCGGCGAGGAATACGTAAAGCAGTTCGGCAAGCTGGCACAGGAAAGCACCACGCTCGTGGTGCCTTCCAACCTCACCGACCTCGCCTCCATCATTCAGATGGCCACGAGCATCACCCGCAAGCCCTAGCCACCATCGCAGGAGCGAGCTTGCTTGTAGGAGCGAGCTTGCTCGTGACTGTCGGGAGCAAGCTCCCTCCTACAAGAGAAAATGGCTCCTGTGGGAGCGAGCTTGCTCGCGACTCTTCAGAGTCGGGTGCAAGCTCGCGTCGCGACTCAGACCTCGTCCGAGCCTTCGTTCACGCCTTCGAACAGCACCGTCGACAGATAACGTTCGCCGGTGTCCGCGAGGATGGCGAGGATGACCGAGCCCGGCTCGGCCTTCTCCGCCACCTTCAGCGCCGCGGCAAGGCTACCGCCGGAAGAGATACCCACGAAGATGCCTTCCTTCTGGGCCAGCAGCTTCGCGGTCTGGATGCTCTCTTCGTCCGTCACCGGCACGTTGTCGTCGAACACGGTGCGGTCGAGTACGGCCGGGATGAAGTCCGGCGTCCAGCCCTGAATCTTGTGGGGCTTGAACTCGGCGCCGGCGAGCAGACGGGCGCCCGCAGGCTCGGTGGTGACGATCTTGATGTCCGGGCGGGCCTTCTTCAGCATCTGGCCGGCACCGGTCATGGTGCCGCCCGTGCCCCAGCCGGCCACGAAATAGTCGAGGCGCTTGCCGGCGAAGTCCGACAGGATTTCCGGGCCCGTGGTCTGGCGGTGATAGGCCGGGTTCGCCTCGTTGGCGAACTGGCTCGTGAGGAACCAGCCGTTCTGCTCAGCCAGCTCCTTCGCCTTGCGCACCATGCCGCTGCCGCGCTCGGCGGCCGGGGTGAGCACGACCTTGGCGCCGTAGGCGCGCATGATCTTGCGGCGCTCCACGGAGAAGGTCTCCACCATCACGGCCACGAACTGGTAGCCCTTGGCGGCGCAAACCATGGCCAGCGCCACGCCCGTGTT